>CAWUNP010000229.1:0-3543 GCA_963923805.1 uncultured Novosphingobium sp.
AAGCGGTGAAGAAATCATCGCCCCGATCGTCGCCTCGAACGCCGGCCCGGCGCTGCTCTACCGCCAGTTGGTCGATTCCAGCGATCTGGACGAGGACTTCCAGCGCCGGATCAAAGGCTTCAAGACCTGCTCGGGCACCTTCCGGATGAACGTGGCGCTGTCCGAATTGCCGGACTTTTCCGTTTTGCCGGGCAAACAGCAGGCCGAACACCACACCGCCGGGATCATCATCGCGCCGGGCATGGATTACATGGACCAGGCCTTCATCGATGCCCAGCAGCACGGCTGGTCGAAGAAGCCGATTGTCGAGATCATGATTCCCAGCACGGTTGACGATAGCCTCGCCCCTCCGGGCCAGCACGTCGCTTCGCTGTTCTGCCAGCAGTTCGATCCCGCGGTCGATTGGGACGCCAACCGCGATAAGGTGGCGGATCTGATCATCGACACGGTCAACGATCACGCCCCCAACTTCAAGCAGAGCGTGATAGCCACCCAGATCCATTCACCGCTCGATCTTGAGCGCAAGTTCGGCCTGATCGGCGGCGATATCATGCACGGCTCGATGGGGCTGGACCAGCTTTGGGCGGCGCGCCCGGTGCTGGGCCACGGTGATTATCGCGGACCCATCAAGGGCCTCTACATGTGCGGCGCAGGCACCCATCCGGGCGGCGGGGTGACCGGCGCGCCGGGCCACAATGCGGCCCAGGCGATCCTGGCAGACCGCCCGCTGATCCGGAAGATTTTGCGCTCTTAATGCCTTCCCCCTTGATGGGGGAAGGATACGCAGACTTGCGAGCATGCTCGCTAGTCGCAGTTGGATAGGGGTGTGGTTACCGCTTTAACCTCACCCCCACCCAAGCTGCGCTAGGCCGCTCTGCAGCCAAGCTTCGCTATCCCTCCCCCATCGAGGGGGAGGAGGCTGTCTCGCGGCTTTTGTGCACCGCCCAGAACACCGGCAACCCGGCCACGATCAACAGTGCGGCGTAGACCATCGCCTGCTGGCCCAGGCCGAACTCCGCCCAGCCAAAGAAGGCCACGGCCACCAGCGCCGCGAGCAGGGTCAGCCGATCGCCGCGCACCACCCGTAGTGCGGCGAGGGCGGCCATCAGGTATGATACCAGGCCGGCCGCCAGGCTGACCGAGGCGATAAAGCCGAACAGGTCAGCCATGCCCCGCTGGTAATTGAGCAGGGTGATCGCGCTGAGCAGGCTGCTGGAGACCAGGTGCGAACGGACCGGCGTGCCATGCTTGCCCTCTACCCCGAACCAGGCCGGAAAGACCCCGCCCTTGGCCATGGCCCAGGGCATTTCGGCCTGAACCAGGATCCAGCCATTGAGCGTGCCAAAGGCGCTGATCGCGGCAAAGAGCGCTACGCCTAGCGCCACGTCGCCGCCCAGATAGCGGCCCAGGAAGCTGGCAATCGGCGCCGGGCTGGCGGCCGCTTCGCTCACCGGCATGAACAGCGCGAAGGCAAAGGAGATGCCAAAATAGACCAGTCCCGTCAGGGCAACACCCAGCATCGTGGCGCGGGCAATGTTGCGGGCCGGATCCTGCACCTTGTCGGCCGGCACCGTTGCCGCCTCCAGCCCCAGAAAGCCCCAGAAGGTCAGCCCTGCCGCCAGGGCCACATTGTCTGCGGTAAAGGGGATGCCCGGATCGGGCGCGCGCGGGGCGCCCGTCAGCCACAGCCAGACCGCGATCGCGATCAGGGCCAGGAGTGGCAGCAGCTTGAGCACCACAGTCACTTCCTGCAGGCGGCCGGCGGCGCGCACCCCGCGGATATTGATGAAGGTCACGATCCAGACGCAGGCCACGGCCAGCACGGCGGGCGCGCCCTCGATTGCCCCCAGCGCCGGAAAAATCAGCGCCAGCGCGCTGACCACGGCCACGGCCACCGCGGCATTGCCAACCCAGCTCATCACCCAATAGGCCCAGGCCGTGGTGAAGCCGGCCAGCGGGCCAAAAGCGGCAGTGGCATAGGCATAGGGGCCACCAGCCAGCGGCAGGCGCGCGCCGAGCGCGGAAAAGACCCGCGCCAGCGCCAGCGCGCCAACGATCGTGATCCCCCAGCCGGCGAACTGGTTCCAGCCCAGCGGGGCAAGCTGAGCGGGCAGGATATAGATCCCCGAACCGACCACATTGCCGATGACCAGTGCCAGCAGCGCCCAGTACCCCAGCTTGCGTTCCATGATCTCCCCTCCCGCTTGCGGGAGGGGCCGGGGGTGGGCCCAATCGGCGCCACCCTTTGCCAGCCCACCCCTAACCCCTCCCGCATGCGGGAGGGGGACAAGCGCAGACTATCGCTTGATCGCGCCGCGTCACCATGTTTCTTGGGCGCAGCATGAGCACTGTGACCAAACAATCCTGGCTGGAGCGCGCCGGGCGCTATCATCCGCGGCTGATCCAGGCCGCCATGGCCATGAATGAAAACGATCTTCCGGTGGCCGAACCCTTGCTGCGGGCGCACCTGAAGGAACACCCGCTGGATGTCTTCGCGATCCGCCTGTTCGCCGAACTGGCCGGCCGGATCGGGCGCTATAACGATGCCGAGAACCTGCTGCGCCGGGCGCTGGAACTGGCCCCGGCCTTCACCCCGGCCCGCGCCAACCTGGCGCTGGTGCTCTATCGCCAGAACCGCCCGGCCGATGCGATTGCCGAGCTCAACCGGGTGGTCGAGGAAGAGCCCGATAATCCCGGCCACGCCAACCTGCAGGCGGCAGCCCTGGGCCGGATCGGCGAATTTGACGAGGCGATCACGCTTTATGAGCGGGTGCTGCAGCAGGCCCCCAACCAGCCGCGCGTGTGGATGAGCTTTGGCCATATGCTGAAAACGGTCGGGCGGCTGGAGGATGGCATCGCCGCCTATCGCAAGGCGATTGAACTGATGCCGACGCTGGGGGAGGCGTGGTGGAGCCTGGCCAACCTCAAGACGGTGAAGTTCAGCGATGCAGACATCGCGGCCATGCAGGCGGCGCTGGAGCAGGATGGGGTGGCGAAGGAAGACCGCTTCCACCTTGATTTTGCCTTGGGCAAGGCGCTGGAAGACCGCGGCCAGGCCGAGGCGAGCTTTGCCCGATACGCCGCCGGGAACGCGCTGCGGCGGACCGAACTCGATTACGATGCGGATGAGACTACCCGCTTTGTCGATCGCCTGATCGAGCTTGCCACGCCGGAATTTTTCGCCGCGCGCGCCGGGCAGGGGTGCGATGCGCCCGATCCGATCTTCGTGCTGGGCATGCCGCGCGCGGGTTCAACGCTGGTCGAGCAGATCCTGTCCAGCCACAGCCAGGTCGAAGGCACCACCGAACTGCCCGATATCCCCGCGCTGGCCCGGCGTGAGAGCAATTATCCGCTGAGCCTGCCCGATCTGACTGCCGAACAGCTGGCCCGGCGCGGCGAGGAATTCCTCAAGCGCACGCGGATCCAGCGCAAGACCGAGCGGCCCTTCTTCATCGACAAGTTGCCCAACAACTGGATGCACGCGGTCTTCATCATACTCTGCCTCTTATACACATCTGACGCTGCCGACGATACTCCTTGTGT
>CAWUNP010000230.1:0-3536 GCA_963923805.1 uncultured Novosphingobium sp.
TCCGCCTGCTACCGCTGCCCTGCCTGTTGGCCGCCTTGGCCTTTGTCATGATGCGGCGAAGCTATCTGGCTGACCTGGCTGGCTGCCAGGCGGATCGCGCCAGGCCTTAAACCTGTCCGTCCCAGGTCAGTTTGGCGCCCAGCAGCACCATCAGGATATAGATCAGAGTGTAGAACCGGGCCGGATCCATCCGGCGGATCAGGCGCACGGCACCCAGCGTGCTGATCACTGCCAGCGGTATCAGCAGGGCGGCGGCAGTGAGGGTGCGGGCATTGAGCGATCCCAACGCGACATAGCTGGGCACCTTCATCCAGTTCACCGCGGCAAAGACCACCGAACTGGTCCCGACATAGGTTTCATGGGGCAGGCGGCGCGGGGTGACCCAGATCTGGAAGGGCGGGCCGCCGGCATGGGCAACCTGGCTGGTAAAGCCCAGCCCGACCCCGAACAGCGTGCCGACCCAGCCCGGCGAATCCGATGGGGCAACGATCCGCCCGCCGCGCTCCAGCCACAGCCGATAGAGCCCGAACACCAGCGTCAGCACGCCAAGGACCAGCAAGAGCCGTTCCTCGGCGATCGAGGCGGCAAGCACCGTGCCCAGCGCCACCCCCACCGCCGCGCCCGGCAGCATCCAGGCGACGATCCAGCCGCTCCAGCTATGCCGGAAGGACCAGACGCTGACCACGTCCTGCACCAGCAAGACCGGCAAGAGCACGGCCGCGGCCACCGCCGGGGGCAGTGCCAGGGCGAGCAGCGGCGTGCCCAGGACGCCCAGTCCGGAGAAGCCGCCCTTGGCCAGCCCCAGGATGCAGACGGCGAGCACGGCAAGCGCCAGGGTCGCGGGATCGGCCAACAGTTCCATTCATCCCAGCCAGCACGGAATGAGCCGCCATGCAAGGCACGGCAGCCGCTTCTCCGCGATTGGCGCACCGCGCATCTCGACCTTGGGCCGCGGCTTGGCTAGGCTGGCCCAAGATCCAACCTCGGGAACCCGCCATGCACCACCGCCTTCTGCTTTCTGCCGCCTGCCTGTTCGCTGCTGCCCCGCTTGCGGCGCAATCGCCTGAGGCCGTTGCTGCAGCGGCGCTGAAGGCTGCGCCGGTCTGGGATGGGCATAACGATGTGCCCGAACAGCTGCGCGACCGGCGCAAGAACGTGCTGGGCGATTTCAACTTCGCCGACACCAGCAATACAGCCGATCCGGCCAAGGATGTTGCGGCGATACAGACCGACCTCAAGCGGCTGCGCGCCGGCAAGGTCGGGGCGCAGTTCTGGTCGGTCTATGTCTCGGCCAATCTGACCGATCAGCAGGCGGTCCAGGCCACGCTGGAGCAGATCGACGTGACCAAGCGGCTGGTCGCGCGCAATGCCGCAGACATGCAGCTGTGCACGACATCTGACTGCGTGGCCACGGCGATGAAGGCCGGCAAGATCGCCTCGCTGATGGGGATGGAAGGTGGCCATTCGATCGGTGGTTCGCTGGCGGTGCTGCGGCAGATGTATGAACTGGGCGCGCGCTACATGACGCTGACCCATTTCAAGAACACCGCCTGGGCCGATGCCGCCACCGATGCGCCCGTACACGATGGCCTGACCGACTTTGGCCGCGACGTTGTGCGCGAGATGCAGCGGCTCGGCATGCTGGTCGACCTGAGCCATGTCAGCGAAGCGACGATGATGGATGCGCTTGATGTCGCCAAGGCCCCGGTGATCTTCAGCCACTCCAATGCGCGGGCCGTGAACACCCATCCGCGCAACGTGCCCGATGCGGTGCTGGCGCGGCTCAAGGCCAATGGCGGGATCGTCATGGTCAATGCCTATCCGGCATACGTCGTCGAGGCGACGCGGCAGTGGAATGTGCAGCGCGCCACCGAAGAGGCGCGGCTGAAGGCGGTGCATATCGGCCAGCCCAAGGCCGCAGCCGATGCACTTGCGGCCTGGGTCAAGGCCAATCCGGCACCGGTCGGCTCGACGGCGGACGTGGCCAATCATCTTGATCACATCAAGCAGATCGCCGGGGCCGAGCATGTTGGCCTGGGCGGGGACTATGACGGGGTTGAGAACACCGTGGCCGGAATGGAAGACGTTTCGAAGTACCCGGTGCTGTTCGTCGAGCTCGCCCGCCGCGGTTGGACCCGGGCCGAGCTGGAAGGGCTGGCCAGCCGCAATATCATGCGCGTGCTGAAGGCGGCGGAGGCCTATGCCGCCAGCCGCAAGGGCGATGCCCCGATCGAAAATCCCGTCAGCTTCTAGTGCGGGTCGATCCGGCCGATCATCCGGAAGAAGAAGGCGGTTGACCAGCCCAGCAGGAAGATCCCCAGGACGGATTCGAACGCGCCCAGCAGCCGCCATTCGGGCGCCATGTGCAAGTCGTTGTAGCCCACGGTCGAATAGCTGATGGTTGAGAAATAGAGCGCCGGTTCAAGCTGCGGGATCGCGCCCAGCCCGATATAGGCCAGCGCGAACAGCCAGATCTCGATCCCGTGCAGCGCCAGCATGGCCATCACCACGCCCAGCGTGAACAGGGTGCCGCGCGGCGACAGCGGATCGATATGCTTGAGCCGCTCGATCGCGGCCTCGGTCCGCACCGCGCGGTTGAGCCCGAACAGGCCCAGCCCGTGGATCACCACGCAGACCACGACCATCAGCGAGGATACCGCGAACTGGAGCAGCAGGCCCTGGTCCGGGGCAGCCATCGGTTTAGTCGCGCAGCAGGTCGTTGATCGCGGTCTTGGCGCGGGTCTGGGCGTCGACCGTCTTGACGATCACCGCGCAGTAGAGCGACGGGCCCGGCGTGCCATCAGGCAGCGGCTTCCCCGGCATCGCGCCCGGCACCACCACGGCATAGGGCGGCACGCGGCCGATATGGACTTCACCGGTCGCGCGGTCGATGATCTTGGTCGAGGCGCCGATGAACACGCCCATCGAGAGGACGGCGCCTTCGCAGACGCGCACGCCTTCAACCACCTCGCTGCGGGCGCCGATGAAGCAGTTGTCCTCGATCACCACCGGGCCGGCCTGCAGCGGTTCGAGCACCCCGCCGATGCCAACGCCGCCTGAAAGGTGGACGTTCTTGCCGATCTGCGCGCAGGAACCGACCGTGGCCCAGGTATCGACCATGGTGCCATCGCCGACATGGGCCCCGATGTTGACGAAGCTCGGCATCAGGATCACGCCCTTGCCGATATGCGAACCGCGGCGCACCACTGCGCCGGGCACTACGCGGAAGCCGGCTTCACGGAAGCGGTTCTCGCCCCAGCCGGCAAATTTGGATGGGACCTTGTCGAAGGCCGGAGCGCCGGCGGCGCCACCCGGCACAACCTCGTTGTCGTTCAGGCGGAAGCTCAGCAGCACGGCCTTCTTGAGCCACTGGTTGACCTGCCAGCCGCCCTGGCCATCAGGCTCGGCCACACGGGCCTCGCCATTGTCCAGCAACTGTAGCGCCGCTTCAACCACTTCGCGGACATCGCCGCTGGACGGCGTAACCGTATCGCGCCGTTCCCAGGCAGCTTCGATGGCATGGGCAAGGTCTGCAG
>CAWUNP010000231.1:0-3522 GCA_963923805.1 uncultured Novosphingobium sp.
CCACCCTCTCCGACAAGGCAGACCGGCAGGCGGTTGATGCCGCGCTCGCCACGGCGCTCCATGGCTGGCCGCATGAACGCACGGCGATGAACGGCTTTGGCCTGGTGCAACTGGTTGCCCGGCTGGAGCGGCCATCGCTGTTGCACCGGCTGGCCGCCGACCGCGCCGGAGCAGCCGCCCGGATGCTGATGCGCCGGGCCGAGCTGGTTGGTGAAACGGGGCGCGAACTGCTGCTCGTGGCGCATCCCGCGGTGCACAGGGCCGTTGCCCCCGAATGGGAGGCCGCGCTGGCGCAACGCACCGGCCGGACAATCCGCTGGCAGGACGATGCCGGTCTTGCGCTGGACGGCGCTTTCGCACAGGCGCTGCAGGCATGACCAGTCCCGTTGCCCGCAAGTGCGCGCTCTGCGGCAAGCCGCGCAGCCCCGAACACAGCCCGTTCTGCTCGACCCGGTGCAAGGACCGGGACCTGATGCGCTGGCTGGAAGACGGATATGCCCTGCCCGGGCCGCCCGCACTGGACGAGGAAGAAGGAAAGGCTTGAAAGCCTCTTGCCAAGCTGCGCCAGCTTCGCCATAGGCTCGCTTCCAAACGCGAAGCGGCTCCCGCGGCCTCTTCTGGATGCGTTGCCCGGATAGCTCAGTTGGTAGAGCAGCGGATTGAAAATCCGCGTGTCGGTGGTTCGAATCCGCCTCCGGGCACCACTCCCCAAATTTTCAGCAGAACAGTGGTCACCGGCATGGCGCCTGGACGGCCTAGGCGGCGCGATCGTTGAGGATCGCGGCAAGGCGGTCCTCCTCCTGCCGGCGCCCGCGCAGCAGGCAGCCTCGCGTATATTCGGTCATGGCCCGGGTTGCCCGGTCCGTTAGCGCCACCCAGGTCGAGCGATGATCGTTAAGGTTGCGACTGCGCTCAACCAGGCCTTCAGCCTCCAGCACGCCGATCCAGCGCAGGGCCGTGGTCAGCGGCACATCGGCGCCGATACAGGCACTGGTGACGCTGATCCGTTTGCCCTCCAGCCGCGCCTGGAACAGATCCAGCAAGAGATCCCAGGCCGGTTCACCGAACAGTTCTGCCGGAAAGAACCGGCGGCGCGCCCGGCGGTTGCCATAATCCTGTGCCGCCCGGTCCAGCAGATTGCGGCGCAGGCTTTCAGGATCGCTCGCGCGGGCCAGTTCCCGGTCCGGGACCGATTGCTGCGGCACCTTGGGCAGGATGTTTTCCGGATGGGCATTTTCCGGCAGGCAGTCGATCGCCTGAGCCACCGCCAAAAGACTACGCGCCAGAGCCCGCAAGGTCTCGGCATGGTGGCCATCTTCACTGCCGCTTGCCGCGTCCCGGTCAGCCTGATCGCTCCGGCCAGACTCGTGAAGACCCATATTTTCCACCCCGCATTATCGCAATAACACCTAAACGATATCACTAAAATGGAGGTTATCTATTCGTATAAGCACTAGTAAATGCAGGTATCTTCCTGATTATCGACCCTATTCCCGCGTCAGTCCGGCTTGCCGCACCGCCTCGATCGCCGCATCGAGCCGGGCAGCGGCCAAAGGCTGGTCCAGCTGGTCGAGCTCTGCCTGAGCCACCAGCAAGGTGCTGAGCACCTGGTCCAGCCTGGCCCGGTCGGCCTTGGCCGCGGGGTAATCGTCAGCCGGCAATGGGCCCGTGCTGGATGTGGGGAAGGACATAGCGGGCGAACATATCGCATTCCTGCATATGCGGATAGCCTGAGAGGATGAAGGCTTCCATGCCCGCCTCCTGATAGGCGCGCAGCTTCGCCAGCACCTGATCCGGATTGCCGACAATGGCGGCGCCGCAACCCGAACGGGCGCGGCTGACGCCGGTCCACAGGTTCTCTTCGACAAAGCCATCGCCATCAGCGGCGTTGCGCAGTTCCTGCTGGCGCTGGACGCCATAATTCTTGGCATCGAGGCTCTTTTCGCGGATCGCGCGGCCCATCTCGTCATCCAGCTTGGACAGCAGGCGGTCGGCATAGGCGCGGGCTTCGTCCTCGGTCTCACGAACGATCACGTGGGCGCGATAGCCGAACTTCAGGGTGCGGCCCTTGGCCGCCGCGCGGGCCTTCATGTCGGTGACGGTTTCCTTCACCTTGTCCATGGTATCTGGCCACATCAGGTATACGTCAGCCGCCTCGGCCGCGCATTCCCGCGCTTCGTGGCTCAGCCCGCCGAAGTAGAGATTGGGGCACTTGCCCGAAATCGTGGTGATCCGCGCCGGGTCCAGCTTCAGGTTGTAGAACTCGCCCTGGAAATCGAGGTGCTCGCCATTCAGCAGGGTGCGGATGATCTTCATGATCTCGGTCCCGCGGCGATAGCGCGGGCCGCTTTCCAGCTTTTCGCCGGGCAGATCGGACGAGATGATATTGACGTTGAGCCGCCCGCCAGTGCCGGCTGCATTGGGGCCAAGAATACGGTCCAGCGTGGCAATCCGGCGCGCCAGTTGCGGCGGCCAGTCCTCGCCCATGCGCGTTGCCCAAAGCAGCTTGATCCGGCGGACCTGAGTGGCAACGGCGGCGGCGAAAGCCGTGGTATCGAGGCCGAGTTCGTAGCCCGAGGGCAGCAGGATATTGTCGAACCCGCCCTCTTCCGCGCGGGTCACGATGTTACGGCAATGCTCCCAGCTGGACTTGAGCTGCGGATCGGGGACGCCCAGAAACTCGTAATCGTCATCGCACAGGGCCGAAAACCAGGCAATTTCGGGCGGGTTATACATGGCATCAATCCTTGGTCAGACGTTGCACAGGTGCTTCAACAGGTTCAGCACGAGCGGGGTTGGAGGATTTCAAACCCAGACCCGCTCAGCCTGAGCCTGTCGAAGGCCATGCGCCTTCGCTTGTCCTTGATTCAGCTCAAGGCAGTGGCACGCCGCGCGCGGCGACGAGCACGGCATACCAGTCGGTGCGGGTCCAGCGCACCGTCAGCGCCGCAGCGCCCTCGGCAATGCGCTCCACTTGCTGCGAACCGATGATTGGCACGATCCCGGCCGGGTGCGCCATCAGCCAGGAATAGGCCGCGACCGAGCGCGAAACGCCCTGCTCTTGCGCCACCTTGTCCAGCGCGGCGCAGATTGCGTTATCGCGCGTGCTTTCCGGCTTGGCCAGACGGCCACCGCCCAGCGGCGACCAGGCCAGCGGGGTCAGGCCTAGCATCATCGCCTGGTCCAGTTCGCCGTTCTCGAAACAATCGATCCGCAGTGGACTGATCTCGGGCTGGGTCGAAACGAGTTTATGACCGAGGAACTGGTTGAGTGCAGCGGTCTGGTGAATGGTGAAGTTGGACACGCCGAGCGTGCGGATTTTCCCTGCCGCAACAGCATCGTCCAGCACGCGGGCCACTTCCTGCGGATGGGCCAGAATGTCCGGACGGTGAACCTGCCACAGCTCGACAGTGTCGGTCTTGAGCCGGGTCAGCGAGGCATCGATCGCCTTGCGCAGGTAATCGGCGCTCTGGTCATAGGGCAGCGGCGGCATGATCCCGCCCTTGGTGGCCAGCACCATCC
>CAWUNP010000232.1:0-3483 GCA_963923805.1 uncultured Novosphingobium sp.
CACAAGGAGTATCGTCGGCAGCGTCAGATGTGTATAAGAGACAGTCGATAAACTGCGTTTCGCGCTTGGCTGGCGGCACGGCTGCGGCACCAACTGCGGCGACTTCGGCGATGGCCCGTTCCAGCACGAAGTGGAGCATCGAATTGCGATAGAAGGCCGCGCCGATGTGTTGCCCTTCGGCAATGCCGTAAACGGGGGTGGGGCCACCATCGTAACGGGTAACGATGCCGGACTCCATCAAGGTATCCAGCACCGCATCCAGACGCTCCGGATCGTGCAGTTCGGCACTGTCGGCCAGAGGCTGCCCACGTTTGCGCGCGTGGTCCACCAGCATGCCCACAAAGCCGGCCAGCCGTTCCCGCGGGATCGACCGACCCCCGGTCGCCAGCAGGGCGAATGTAACGAGGGCAATCCCGGTGATCGGCGTGGCCTGATTGATCCGCCATGAAACGGCCAGAGACAACTTTTGCAGGGCCAGCTGGGCCTCAGGGGCCTTGTAATCAGCATGTGGATCAGGCGCGCCCAGTGCCTCGCGCATCGAAAGCGGTTCGGCAACGCGGAGGTAGGCCTTGCCATAAGGAGTACGCAAGCTGCGCAGGTAGCGCAGCATCCAGCCGAGATTTTCAGGCTTCTTCTTTGCGCCCTTGGCTTCGCGGGCAAAGTCTTTGGTTTCGTAAACCTGGTCATAGACCAGCGCGACCGGGACCAGCATAATGTCCTCGATCCGTCCCTGACGATAGGCATCGACCACATAGGTCAATAGGCCCAGCTTCGGCGGCAGCAGCTTGCCGGTGCGTGAGCGGGTGCCTTCCGGGAACCAGGAGAGATTGAACCGCCGTTCGATCAGGTAGGCCAGATATTCGCGCAGGACGAAGCGGTAGGTGGCATTCTCGCGAATATCGCGGCGCAGGAAGATGTAGCCGGCCCGCCGCATGATTGGCCCCATTGGCCAGAATGACATGTTGATGCCCGCGAACAGGCTGGGCAGCGGCAGGCCGTGGTCGGCCAGTACCGTGTTGACCACCGGCGCATCAACGTTTGCCTTGTGCGCCGGGAGGATCAGGGCCGGGTAGCGGGCAAAGACATCGTGAAGCTTGGCCAGTTCATCCGGAACGACATCGGCAGTGCCGTAAGCCTTTTCATACGCCGCGCGGAAGAAGCGCAGCATGCCTTCGATGGCAAAGGGATTATGACCGGTGCGCAGTTCTTCCAGATAGCCTCGTGCTTCGCTCAGCAGGTCTGGTTCGGGTCTGCCGGTTTCGGCAGCCAGCCGGGCGAGGCCAGCGGTAAAGCCGGGCGCGGCAATGATGTCGGCCGGCTCGACCCGCGGCATTTTGTAGCGGGCCCCGTAGAGCGGATACTCGGCGCGTTCGAGCGAGAGCTCGGCCTGGCGGGCAACAAAGTCGGCAAAGTCGGTCCCGCGGCCGCCGGTGCGTTGTTTCCAGCGGGCGCGGAGCATGCCGAGTGCTGCCGGCTGCGCCGTGACGATGCGCCAACGGGGATCGGCTGCGTCTTTCTCCCGCCGCTTGACGCTTTCGGGGGGCTCACGGGGATCGCCCAGTCCAAGCAGGGCGGGCCAGCCGTTACCTTCGCCCTTGCGTGGCAACCAGGCGACCCGCAGCGGGGCCAGTTCAACTGTATCGTCATCAAGCGAGGCCACCAGCCGCGCGACCTCAGTCGAGAAAGGGGCGTGACTGCGCTCGATCGCGACCAGCCGGCCAGGCAGGGTGGTCGTGTGACGTTCGAGCAATTCGCGCTCCGCATCGCCGCGGTAGAGCGCCAGGAAGATCCGGCCCATATACGGCTCCTGCTCGGGCGATGAGGCAACGGTCGCCATGTCAGCCTGGCTCCGCTTCCGAACCGGCGGCCGTGCTCAGCAGGCCGCGGAAGGCGCTGGTAGCGGGGGCGCCCTCGTGGACCACGGCATAGACCTCGCGCACTATGGGCAGCTCTATCCCTCGCTCGCGAGCCATCTGCCAGACCGGGCCGACGCTTTTTACCCCTTCGGCCACCTGGTCCATTTCCGAAAGGACCTGCTCGATGGTCTTGCCTTTGCCCAGCTCGAAGCCAACCGTCCGGTTGCGGCTCTGCGGGCTAGTGCAGGTGGCCAGCAGGTCGCCCATGCCAGCCAGACCCATTAGCGTATCAGCCCGACCTCCGAGGGCTACGCCCAGCCGCATCATCTCCGCCTGACTGCGGGTGAGCAGGGCAGAGCGGGTGTTCACCCCGGCGCCCAGCGCGTCGCCCATGCCGGTAGCAATGGCGAAGACGTTTTTAAGTGCGCCGCCCAGTTCCGCACCCACGGGATCATCGTTAGTGTAGACGCGAAACAGACCAGAGCGGAACAGGTCCTGCAGTTCGCGGCAGATGACATCGTCATCCATCGCCAACACGGCAGCAGCGGCCAGGCCAGACATGATTTCCTTGGCCAGGTTTGGGCCGGTTAGCACGCCCAGCGGATGGCCGGGCAGCTCCTCGCCTATTACTTCCGTCATCCGCTTACCGCTGGAAAGCTCGAACCCCTTGGCCAAGCTGATGATTGGCACCCACGGGCGAATGAATGGCCGGATTGCCGCAGCGGTTGCGCGGGTAACCTGTGAAGGCACCCCGAACACGATCACATCCGCGCCGCTGACAGCCTCGGCCAATTCGGCCGTGGCGCGCAGGCTGGGCGTCAGCCGGGCATCGGGCAGATAGCGGGAATTGGTTTGGTTGCGGTTGATTTCGTCAACCGTATCCGGGCTGCGCGCCCAGAGCGTTGTCGGCGCATTGCGCGCGACAAGCGAGGCCACCGTCGTGCCCCAGGAACCGCCCCCCAGCAGCCCGACCTTGAGTTCCCGTGCCAGGACCCGTTTTGCCACTTAGCCCCTCTCAACCTGCTTTTCTGCCAGCTTGATGCAGGATTGACCTTTGCGCAAGCGGCTTGCCTCGGGGGCGCCATGCTGCCAAGCCAAGGGCATGACCCAGGCTCGCATTGTCCCGCTCGAAGCAGTTTACAATTTCCGCGATTACGGGGGCTATGATACGTCCGCCGGCGCACGGGTGAAACAGGGGTTGCTGTGGCGTTCCGCCCAGCATGGCGATGCCAGCGATGATGATCTGGCGGCTATCAACCAGCTTGGCCTGGCCCATGTGGTTGACCTGCGCGGTCCGAGCGAGCGTGAGATGAAGCCATGCCGCCGCCATGATGACTTTGCCGCGCAGGTCTGGACCTATCCGGAGGAAACCGCCGGGCTGGCGCTTCATACCGAGGCGGCAGACGGGGTGCTGACCGCCGCCGAAGCCCGAGCGGCTATGATCCGGCTCTACGAAGGGATTGCCTTCCGCGATAACCTCGTGCCGATGCTCAAGCTCTACTTTGAACTGCTGCGGCGGGCTGAAGGGCCAAGTCTGGTCCATTGTGTGGCGGGCAAGGACCGGACGGGGTGGGCAGTCGCAATGGCCCAGCACGCGCTTGGTGTGCCACGCGACGCGATCATCGCC
>CAWUNP010000233.1:0-3474 GCA_963923805.1 uncultured Novosphingobium sp.
TGTCGGCTCTGCTTCCCAATGCAGCGCAGCCAGCTCATTCAGATGGGCCAGAAGCGGCGCGCGCAGCAGGGGATCCGCCAGATCGACCCCGGCGCTGTTGCGTCGGCCGGGGAACAGTTCATGCGGCAAGGGGATCGCCGGATTGCGGCGCGGGCTCAACGCGGCCAGTTCCGAAACCGGGTTCCCAACCAGATCATCAACCGGCACTTCGGCATCGGCCATGCGGTTGACGAATGAACTGTTCGCGCCGTTTTCGAGCAGGCGGCGGACCAGATAGGCCAGCAGGTCCTTGTGCCCGCCAACCGGCGCATAGATCCGCACCGGGGTGCGGCGGTTGCCGCCCTCTGCTTCTAGCTTGGCCAGTTCGGCATAGACATCCTCGCCCATGCCGTGGAGCCGCTGGAATTCGAATTCGGTATCACCGGCCAGCGCCTTGATCGCCCCGATCGTATAGGCGTTGTGCGTGGCAAAGGCCGGGTAAATTGCATCGGGTGCGGCCAGCAGCTTTGCCGCGCAGGCCAGGTAAGAAACGTCTGTCGCCACCTTGCGGGTGAAGACCGGGTAATCGACATGGCCAGCCACCTGGCTCAGCTTGATCTCGCTGTCCCAATAGGCGCCCTTGACCAGCCGGACCATGATCCGGCGGCCATGACGGCGGGCCAGCTGCACCACCCAGTCCACCAGCGGCACGGCCCGCTTGGAATAGGCCTGCAAGGCCAGGCCAAAGCCCTGCCAGTTGCCTGCAAACAGCGCGTCATCGCTGACCAACTCTTCGATGATGTCGAGCGAAAGTTCCAGCCGTTCGGCCTCTTCGGCGTCGATGGTGAAGTGAATGTCAGCCGCCCGAGCCTTGAGTGCCAGCTCCTTGAGCATCGGCACCAGCGCCGCCTTGGCCGCATCGGCATGGAGGAAATCATAGCGCGGGTGAAGCGCCGAAAGCTTGACCGAAATGCCCGGTGAGCGGACCACCCCGGCACCGGCTTCCTGAGCAATCCGGTCCAGCGCCATGGCATAGCTTTGGCGATAGCGTTCCGCATCGGCGAAGGTCATCGCGGCCTCGCCCAGCATATCGAAGCTGTGCGTCAGGTTCTGCCGCCGCTCAGGCGCGGCGCGCTCCAGCGCCTCGTCGATCGTGCGGCCAAAAACGAACTGGCCGCCCAGGATCTTCATGGCCTGCAGTGTCGCCTGGCGGATCACCGGTTCGCCCAGACGTCCGACCGCGCGTTTGAGTGCTGCGCCCAAGCCGTCCGCCTTGGCGCGGCGCTGATCGAGCACCTGCCCGGTCAGCATCAGCGAGAAGGTGGCAGCGTTGACGAAGGTGGAACCGCTTTCGCCAAGATGCTCCGACCAGTCGATCCCGCCCAGCTTGTCATGGATCAGCGCGTCGGCCGTGGCGGCATCCGGCACCCGCAGCAGCGCTTCGGCCAGACACATCAGGGCAATGCCCTCATCCGTACCAAGCCCGTAGGTTTGCAGAAAAGCATCCAGCCCGCTGGCCTTGTGCGCCCGCGCCCCTTGCACCAGCTGCGCCGCGATCCCGGCGGCCGCCGCATGAACGGCGCTGGCCGGCGCCGCCTGGCGCAGTCGCTCTGCTAGGCAGGCATCCTCATCCTGGCGGTAGGCTTCGCGCAAGGCCGTGCGGTCTATCGGTGCAAACATGAATTGCGCCTAGCACTGGTTGCGAAGGAAACCAATTGCTCCATGGCCTTGCAATTGTTCGCAATGTGGGCAAAGCATTGAAACGGGTCAAATGTTGGTGGGTTCTGGGGATCCACTTCTTGCCGCGCCGCTGGCGCTGGGCGAACGCCAGCGCGTGTCGGCGGGCTGGGCAGCAGCTGTCTGTCGCATGGCGGCCGCCATCGGATCGCAGCGCCTTGCCCTGGGCCGGTGCCGGGCGGAGCCACGGCCATGAGCGCCCCCCCCGCACCGTAGCCTGCATGACATCCTTGGGCGCATCCACCGCCTACCGGTGCTCTTCGCCGTGGTGCTGGCCGCTGTCAGCTTCACGCTGAGCGGGGCGCTGGTGATCCGCAGTTATGGTGAGCGCAACCTCGATCTTGTCGCGAGAAGCCTGGCTGACCGGATTGAACCGGCGGTGCATTTGGGCAACCTGCAGGGCATAGCCGACGGGATCGCCGCCGTGGCAGCGCGCCAGTCGGTCGATCAGGTTGAGGTGTTCGATCATGCCGGACATCTGCTGGCCCACTGGCGAAATCCGCATGCCAGCTTGCCTGACTGGCTGTTGCGCGCGGGCAGTCAGGTGTTCCGGGATCGGGCGATTGTCGCCCCCTTGACGCGGCATGGCAACCGGATCGGTGCGGTGCGGGTCACAGGCAATCCCGAAGGCTTGCTGCAGTTTGCCCTGGCGGGAACCTTGATCGCCCTTTCAACGCTGGTGTTGACTGGAATTGCGACGCGGATCTTATCGGGAACCCTGCAAAGCGCCGTTCTTGATCCACTGGCGCATCTTTCCGAAGTGGCCCGGGCGGCGCGGAGCGAGCGGACTGTTGGCCACCGTGTGGCGCGCTCGGGCATTCAGGAATTCGATAGCTTCGCCGACAATTTTAATGCCTTGCTGGGCGAATTGCAGGCGCGGCCCGAGCCGGATGTCGGCCCGGACCAGGATCGCGGATAGCAAGGCAGCGACCGGCGCTGGCGCGCAAGTGATTGCCTCTCCCGTCCGCCGCCTTATGACGGCGGCATGATGGGTGAATGGCAATTCTGGATCGACCGCGGCGGGACCTTCACGGATGTGGTGGCGCTGGCGCCAGATGGCAGCGTGAGGACCGCCAAGCTCTTGTCGGAGGACCCGTCGCGGGCCGAAGATGCCGCCATTGCCGCGATCCGGCAGTTGAGCGGGGTTGGGGCGGGGCCGCTCCCTGCCGCTGCGGTGCGGATGGGCACAACCGTTGCGACCAATGCCTTGCTGGAGGGCAAAGGGGAGCCGACCGTGCTGGCCAGCACCCGCGGCTTTGGCGATGCGCTGCGGATCGGTACGCAGGAACGGCCCGAACTGTTCGTGCGCCGGATCGTCCTGCCTGAACCGCCGCATGCCAGGGTGATCGAGATTGCCGAGCGCGTCATGGCCGATGGCACCGTGCTGGAACCGCTTGACGAAGCTACCGCCGCCGCGGCCTTTGCTGATGCAGTGGCGGCAGGCTTTCGCGCGATCGCGATCGTGCTGATGCATGGCTACCGCTATCCGGCGCACGAGGCGCGGCTGGCCGAGTTGGCCAGGGCCGCCGGGTTCACGCAGGTCTCGGTCAGTCATGAGGTGGCGCCGCTAATCAAGCTGGTCGGGCGCGGTGATACCACGCTGGTGGATGCCTATCTCTCGCCGGTGCTGCGCCGCTATGTTGACCAGTTCAGCCATGCCCTAGGCGCAGGCAACCGGGCGCTGTTCATGCAATCGAGCGGCGGCCTGGCCGATGGTGCGCGGTTCCGCGGCAAGGATGCCATCCTCTCGGGCCCGGC
>CAWUNP010000234.1:0-3381 GCA_963923805.1 uncultured Novosphingobium sp.
GCAATATCCCCACAGACCGGCGTTGGTTTGGCGGCCTGAAAGCTAGATGCCATCGCCGCCGCTTGGACAAAAAGAGCAAAGCATGCAGTCAATAAAAAATAGGTATAACCGCTTTTACAGCGCCGCACTGGCCAACACGGTGCAGCGCCGGTTTACGCCGGCGCCACCATCGCGCATGATGCTGGCAATTTCGTCCGCCTTGGGTTAAGCGGACAGTTAATACTGACACTCATGTCAATACCTGGTGGGAGACCAGACCGATGAACGCGATCACGCCGATCGAAGAAGTGCTCGATTTCCTCATTGTCGGCGCCGGCATTTCCGGCATCGGCATGGCCGTGCACCTGACCAAGGAATGCCCGAACAAGCGCTATGCAATTCTGGACCGGCGCGATCAGTTGGGCGGCACCTGGGACCTGTTCCGCTATCCCGGCATCCGTTCGGACAGCGATATGCACACCCTGGGCTTTGCCTTCGCCCCGTGGAAGCATGAAAAGTCGATCGCCGACGGCCCCTCGATCCTCGAATACCTGAGCGAGATCAGCGACGAATACGGCCTGCGCCAGAACATGCGCTTTGGCCTGAAGGTGGTCAGCGCCGATTGGGACAGCGACACCGCGCTGTGGACCGTGGTGACCGAAGGCAAGGATGGCAAGCAGGGCCGCGTGCTGACCCGCTTCCTGTTCCTGGGCGCCGGCTATTACGATTACGACGATCCCTATGATGCCAAGTTCCCCGGCCGGAAGGACTTCAAGGGCCAGGTGGTGCACCCGCAGTTCTGGCCGCAGGATCTGGACTATACCGGCAAGAAGGTGGTGGTGATCGGTTCCGGCGCCACGGCCGTCACGATCGTTCCGGCCATGGCCAATTCGGGCGCGGCGCAGGTCACCATGCTGCAGCGCACGCCGACCTGGATGGTCAGCCGCCCGGCCAAGGACCGCTTCGCCAATACCCTGCGCAAGTTCCTGCCGGAAAAGGTCGCCTATGCCCTGACCCGCGCCAAGAACATCTTTTTCCAGGACCTGGTCTTCAAGCGCGCCCGCAATGCGCCGGAAAAGGTCAAGGAGTTCCTGGAAAAGCAACTGCAGGAAAACTTGGGGCCGAACTACAACAAGACCGACTTCACCCCGCCCTACAACCCGTGGGAACAGCGCCTGTGCCTGGTGCCCGATGCGGACTTCTTCGAAGCGATCAAGGCCGGCAAGGCCGAGGTCGTGACCGACCATATCGAAAAGTTCGATCGTGACGGGATCACGCTGAAGTCGGGCAAGCACCTTGATGCGGACATCATCGTCACCGCCACCGGCCTGAAGCTGGCCGTGGCGGGTAAGATCGCGGTTTCGGTCGACGGGGCGCCGGTCGATTTCGCCAAGCGGTTCTATTACCGCAACTGCATGTTCTCGAACGTGCCGAACCTGGCGGCCGTGTTCGGCTATCTCAATGCCAGCTGGACGCTGCGGGTGGACATCATCGGCGATTACCTGACCCGCCTGCTGCGCCAGATGGATGCGATCCACGCCCAGGCGGCCGTGCCGGTCATGCCCGAAGGGCAGGAGCCGGAAGAGGACGATATCTTCGATTTCTCCTCGGGCTATATCCAGCGCGGCAAGCACATGATGCCCCGCAATGCAGCCAGCCTGCCGTGGCGGCTCAACCAGGATTACCGCCAGGACAAGCAGGACATGCGCCAGGCCCCGCTTGACGATGGCGTGCTGCAGTTCCGCCGGGTTCGCCAGACGGCTGACGCCTGAACTGACGGGCTTCGACAAGCTCAGCCGGAGCGGGTGTGGTGGGACCTCACCCAACCCCGCTCGGCCTGAGCCTGTCGAAGGCCCGGAACAAGGCCCGGACCAAAAGCCCTGATTGCGCGGGCCGCGGCTTTGGCCTAACCCGCCGTCATGGCTAATACTTCCCGCACCTGGACCGCCGCACTGCTTGTGATCGGCGATGAAATCCTCTCTGGTCGCACCCAGGACAAGAACGTGGCGCAGGTCGCGGCCTGGCTGAACGTGCAGGGCATCCGCCTGAAGGAAGTGCGCGTGGTGGCCGATGATCAGGCCGCGATCGTCGAAGCGGTCAATATCCTGCGCGCGCGCAACGATTACCTGTTCACCACCGGCGGAATTGGCCCGACCCACGATGACATCACCGTTGATGCGATTGCCGCCGCGCTGGGGCTGGCCGTAGAGGTCCACCCCGATGCGCGGGCGATCCTGGAACGCTATTACGAAACCCGCGGCGGCCTGAACGAGGCGCGGCTGCGCATGGCCCGCGTGCCGGCCGGAGCAGACCTGATCCCCAACCGCATGTCGGGCGCGCCGGGGATCAAGATCGCCAACATCTTCATCATGGCCGGCGTGCCGTCGATCACGGCCGGGATGCTCGATGCCCTGACCGGCACGCTCGAAGGCGGACTGCCGGTGCTTTCGGCCACGGTCGGCTGCTGGGTGCCGGAAAGCGAGATTGCTGACCTGCTGCGCCAGACCGAGAAGGATCATGAAGGCGTCGCCATCGGCTCTTACCCGTTCTTCCGCGAAGGCCGGGTTGGTGCGAATTTCGTGATCCGCAGCACCGACCAGGCACTGCTCGACACCTGCTCTGCTGCGCTTGCCGCAGGTCTGTCCGCGACCGGGCGCGAGGCCGTGCCCGGCGGGATCTGACCAACGTGAAACGTATCCTGCCATCGGCCGCGCTAGCCGGCTTGACCGCCTGTGCGATCCAGCCGGTCGCCCCTGTCGACGGGCTGGAGCGGATGCTCGCCAGCCATTACAGCGCCACCGCAGCGCTGGAACAATGGTGCGAGCAGCAAGGTCTGGCCAATCCGGCCCGGGTCGTGGCCCAGCAGGTCCCCGGACAGCTCATGGCCGCCCCGGCCGACCTGCGACGGCTGCTGGGCGTAAGCCCGCAAGCCGCGCTGGGCAGCCGCCATGTCCGCCTGAGCTGCGGCGATCGTTTGCTCAGCCAGGCCCAGAACTGGTATGTCCCGGCCCGGCTTACGCCGGAAATGAATGCCCAGCTGGCCCAGACCACCACGCCGTTTGGCAAAGTGGTGGCCCCGCTGGGCTTCAGGCGCGAACTGATCGAATCCCGCCGGGGCGCGGGGCGCGATTGTCCGGCCGGCACCGTGCTGGTCCAGCGCGCGATCCTGCGCCTGCCCGATGGCAGCACCATCGCCCATGTGCTCGAATGCTACGCCGGCTCGGCCCTGCCCTGATCTGATCCAGTCCTTGCGAACGCTACAATAAAAAAGGGGCCGGGAAGGTCTCCCCTCCCGGCCCCTGAACTTTCAGGCGTGATCCCGGCTTAGACGCCGCTGACCTGCGCCACGTCGAGCTTGAGGCCCGGGCCCATCGACGAGGACCTGTCTCTTATACACATCTG
>CAWUNP010000235.1:0-3323 GCA_963923805.1 uncultured Novosphingobium sp.
GAGGTCTCGTGGGCTCGGAGATGTGTATAAGAGACAGATGGGGCGCATGTTGGTGCGGCCTGAAAACGATCGCGCCTGCCGGGTGCGGATGTTCCCGGAACGCAAGCATTCCAACCTGCTCGACATGGTTCACGGCGCGGTCACGCTGGCACTGGTGGATATCTCGCTGTTCGCCGCCATGCGGACCTTGCTGAATGGTAATGCCGGTGGCTCGGTCACGCTGGAACTCTCAAGCCAGTTCATTGGCGCCGGAGCGCTTGGCAGGCCGCTCGATGCGGTGGTGGAAGTGATGCGCGAAACCAAGCGCCTGGTTTTCATGCGGGGCACGGTTGTCCAGGGCGAAGATGATGAGCATCTGGTTGCGACCTTCTCGGGCATAGTTCGCAAACCTTCGGTCAAATGACCGCGCTGCTTGCGCGATATGAGGCGCTGGTGGCGGCGGGTGAGCTTCGGCCCGACCTGGAACAACGCGCCGCCGCCGTGCGACTGGCCCAGCTCCAGCAGGAGCTTGAGGCGCCGCACACCGCGGGCCTGCTGGGCAAGCTCTTCGGCAAGAAAGCCCCTGCACCACGCGGCCTCTACATATGGGGCGGCGTCGGGCGCGGTAAATCGATGCTGATGGACCTGTTCCATGATTGCCTGGCAATCCCGGACAAGCGCCGCGTCCATTTTCATGCCTTCATGCAGGAAGTCCACGCCCGCCTGCGCGAAGCGCGCAAGAGCGAAACGGGCGATCCCATTCCCCCGGTTGCCGCTGAAATAGCCGCTGGCTTGCGCGTGCTGGCCTTTGATGAAATGGTGGTCAACAATTCGGCCGATGCGATGATCATGAGCCGCCTGTTCACGGCGCTAATCACACAGCACGGCCTGGTCATCGTCACCACCAGCAATCGCGCCCCGGGAGAGCTGTACAAGGACGGGCTCAACCGCGAGCACTTCCTGCCCTTCATCGCCCTGATCGAGCGCGAGCTGGACGTCATGGCGCTGAACGGCCCGGTCGATTACCGGCTGGAGCGGCTGGGCGGCATGGCCACCTGGCACACCCCGCTGGGCGAAGCCGCAACGGCCCAGGTTCGCGAAGCCTTCTTCCGGCTGACCGATTACCCGCCCGAAGACGCGCAACACGTTCCCTCTGCCGATCTTGATGTTGGCGGCGGCCGGATCCTGCACGTACCCAAGAGCCTGAAGGGCGTTGCCGTGTTCAGTTTCAAGCGGCTATGCGCGGAGGCACGCGGTGCTCCGGACTATCTTGCAATTGCCCGGACCTATCACACCATAATCCTGGTCGGTATCCCGCGCATGGGGCCGGAAAACCGCAATGAAGCGGCGCGTTTCGTCACCCTGATCGATGCCTTGTACGAGCAGAAGGTGAAGCTGCTCGCCACAGCCGACGCCGCCCCGGAACAGCTCTACGCGGCTGGCGACGGTCGCTTTGAATTCGAACGGACGGTCAGCCGCCTCATGGAGATGCAGAGCGCAGACTACCTGGCGCTTGGCCACGGCGAAGAGGGTTGATTAAGCCGCCCACACCCCCATCTAGCGGGCATACCGGCGGCAAGACCCCGCCGAGGTGGGAAGCAGACATGATCGAAGTTCGACCCTTTGCGGGCCTGGGCCATGCGAACCACGGCTGGCTGGACGCCCGCCATCATTTCAGTTTCGCGTCCTATCATGATCCGGCGCGGATGGGCTGGGGTGCGATCCGCGTCTGGAACGACGATACGATCGCTGCGCGTAGCGGTTTTCCGCCGCACCCGCACAACGATATGGAAATCGTGACCTTCGTCCGCACCGGGGCGATCACCCATCAGGACAGCCTGGGCAACAAAGGCCGCACCGGAGCCGGCGATGTTCAGGTAATGAGCGCCGGCACGGGCATCGTTCACGCCGAATACAATCTGGAAGATGAGGCAACGACCCTGTTCCAGATCTGGATCCTGCCCGACCGGGCTGGCGAAGCGCCCGGCTGGGGCCAGCGTGAATTCCCGCGGGGAGAACGCGCCGGCCGGTGGGAAATCGTGGCCAGTGGCTCGCCTGAACAGGATCAGGCCCTGCCGATCCGGGCCGATGCCAAAGTCGCGGCAGCCACTTTGGCCGCTGGCGAGGCCGCAACCTGGCAAACGGGCGAACAACACCATCTCTACCTTGTCGCGCCGACGGGATCGATCCGGGTCAATGGCCAGCAAGCCAACGCCCGCGACGGTGTCGCGATCACCGGCGAGGCTCAGATCACTGTCGAAGCCCTCGGCGATTGCGAGGTCGTGCTGGTGGATTCGCGTTAGGCCGCAGCCCGCGGCAGGCGCGACTGCGCCCCGGCAAGGCGCTGCATCAGCTTGAGATCCTGCTCACGCAGTTGCAGCGCCGCGTCGGCCCAATGGTCAACAATGTCACGCAATTCAGACAGCGGCACGGCATTGCTGCGCCGGCTGGCTCGCCGGGCACCCAGCAGGCCGGCATGGCGCCGGGCCGATTTCGCCATGAAATCGCGAACAGCCGCCTCCCCATCGCCAGGATCGGCGAGCTGGTGAACGATGCCCAGATCAAACATCGCTTCGGCCGAATAGATCTCGTTACCCATGATGATCCGGTCAGCCATCGCCTGGCCTAGCCGGCGTGACAGGATCGCATGGGCGCCCATCCCCGGAAAAAGGCCGAACATGACCTCAGGCAAGCCGAAAGACGAGCCGCGCTCGGCGATGATGTAGTCAAAGGACAACAGCGCCTCGAACCCACCGCCCAGCGCCTGTCCCTGCACCAGCCCGATGGTCAAAAGCGGCAAATCCAGCCCGTGCATATTGCGATGGAGGATCTCCACGCACCGATAGCCATAGGCGGCCAAGGCATCACGATCGCCGGCGCGGATCAGGCTGGCAAACAGTTCCAGATCGCCGCCAAAACAAAACACGCCTGGCGCCCGGCTGCCCAGAACCAGATACTTCAGCGGAATACGATCAGGGCCGAAATGTCCGCCAATCAGACGCTGCCATTTGCCAAAGTCACCCAGCATCGCCGGGGTAAAGCCGGGCCGGCCGGCGGGACGCATGAAGGTCCACAGCGCTTCGTCTTGCGCGCTGTAGAGCACATCCAGCTCATTCAGGGCGAAGAGCTCCGCAGGGATCGCCAGGTGCAATTGGGCCTGTTCAAGCATAGTCGCGGTGGCGCCCGGGCTCACAACAGCGCCCGGCTCATCATCGGTAGTGGCGGCCCCGGAACCTGAAAGACCGGCTGAAAGTCGATCCATAAATGCCTCGTTTCTTCACCGTTTTTGTAGCACGTAAAACCACGTTACCTGCTATTTATACGAATCTAACCGAGGGTGGACT
>CAWUNP010000236.1:0-3314 GCA_963923805.1 uncultured Novosphingobium sp.
TAGAGAGGTCTCGTGGGCTCGGAGATGTGTATAAGAGACAGATCCGGAAGTGATCCCCGAATGCAAGGCGCGCCTGCAACAGGTGGGGGCGGACATGTATGCCGCGATGAACATCGAACGTGCAGACAAGGCCGCACGCGGTGACTTCATGGCACAAAACCTTGCCTCGTTCGGCGCGCCGGCCGTGCTGATGGTCTATTTCCCGCGTGTGATGGGCCCGCCGCAGTGGTCGGACGTGGGCATGTGGCTGCAGACGATCATGCTGCTGCTGCGCGAGCAGGGGCTGGATACCTGCCCGCAGGAATTCCTCTCGCTCTACGCCAAGGTCATCAAGGATTTCCTGGGCGTTTCGGATGAGAGCCATATCTTCTTCTGCGGCATCGCCATTGGCTATCGTGACGAGACCGATCCGGTGAACGCTTTCGATCGCAAGCGCGAGCCGCTGGAGAGCAAGATCCAGTTCCTCGGCTTCGAATAAGGCATCTTGGCCATGAACGTTTCCGAAGCTGTTGCCCCCCGCCGGACCGTTCGGGCCTTTCTTGACAAGCCGGTCGATCAGGCGGTCCTCCGGCGCGTGCTGGAAAAGGCCCAGAACGCGCCGTCCGGCGGCAATACCCAGCCGTGGAATGCCACGGTCATCACGGGTGAGCCGCTGGCGAAGCTGCTGGCCGATGTCGCCGCAATCCTGCCCGAAGGGCCGGCGCGGCATAAGCCGGAATACAATATCTATCCGCCCGAACTCGATGGTGCCTATGCCGAGCGCCGCAAAGGCGTGGGCGAGGCGATGTATGCCGCGCTGGATATCCCGCGCGAGAACAAGATGGGCCGGCTGGCCTGGTTCGCGCGCAACTTCAAGGCCTTCGGCGCGCCGGTGCTGATGTTGATCCACACCCCGCGCTATATGGGGCCGCCGCAGTGGTCGGACATCGGCATGTGGCTGCAGACGGTGTGCCTGCTGTTGCGTGAGGAAGGCCTTGATAGCTGTCCGCAGGAAGCCTGGGCGATCTATCAGGAACAGATCCGCGCCGTGGTGAACATTCCGGATGACCACATCTTCTTCTGCGGTCTGGGGGTGGGCTGGCGCGATCCCGCTGCGCCGGTCAACAATTTCCCGGTGCCGCGCGCGCCGCTCGATGAAGCGATCCGCTGGGAGGGCTTTTGAGCCTTTCAGCGCTGCTGTGGGTGCCGGTGACGATTGCCGCGGCATCGGCGCAGGTCTTCCGTAACGGTGCCCAGGCCAGTCTGACGAAATCGATCGGGACGCTGGGGGCAACGCAGGTGCGGTTTGTCTTCGGGCTGCCCTTTGCCTTGCTGTTCCTGGCACTGGCGCTGCGGCTGACAGGGCAAAGCCTGCCAGGCATCACGACAGTCGCGCAGGGTTGGGCTGCACTTGGTGCGGTCTGCCAGATCCTGGGCACGGCACTGATGCTGGTGGTGATGAACCAGCGCGCCTTTGGGGTGGCCTATGCCTATATCAAGACCGAGCCGGTACTTGTCGCCGTGCTGGGCGTGCTGCTGCTGGGCGATCACCTTCAGCCGCTGGCCTGGCTGGCGGCGGCGGTGGTGACGGCGGGCGTGCTGCTCGCCTCGGTCAAGCCGGAGGAATACCGCAACCTGCTGAAAGAAGGGCGGATGATCGCTGCTGGCGTGAGCGCGGGCGGATTGTTTGGCCTTTCCGCCATTGCCTTCCGCGGCGGGATTGGCGCGCTGCAAGGCGGGGATTTCCTGATCCGGGCGCTGACCGTGCTGGCGATCAGTCTGACGATCCAGGCAGGGCTGCTGGCCCTGTGGTTGGCCATCCGCGACCGACAGGCTTTTGTGGGGAGCCTGCGCGTCTGGCGCACCAGTCTGGGTGCCGGGTTCCTTGGCGCTTTCGCTTCCGCTTGTTGGTTTACCGCCTTTGCGTTGACCCCCGCGGCCAATGTCCGCACACTGGGGCTGATCGAGATGCCCATGGCCGCGCTGCTGGCGGGGCGGCTGACCGGTAAGGCGACCAGCCGGCATGAAGCTGCCGGATTGCTTGTCGTCATGGCTGGGCTCGCGCTGCTGCTCGCCTCGCTGGCGGCTTGATCCTTCGACAAGCTCAGCCTGAGCGGACCCAGGATTTTTGCCGCATTGTCCTTGGCCCGCTCAGGCTGAGCTTGTCGAAGCCCCGTCACCAACTTATGGCCCGAACGCTATGACAGACGTCCCCCTCAAGCTGTTCAACAGCCTGACCCGCCAGCTGGAAGAGTTCCAGCCCGTCCACCCGGGCGAGGCGCGCGTCTACAGCTGTGGTCCCACGGTCTACAATTACCCGCATATCGGCAACATGCGCGCCTATGTCTTCGCCGACGTGTTGGGCCGGACGCTGAGCTTCAAGGGCTACAAGCTGACCCACGTGATCAATATCACTGACGTGGGCCATCTGACCGACGATGCCGATGCGGGCGAAGACAAGATGGAAAAGATGGCGGCCGAGCGCGCCCAATCCATCTGGGACATCGCCAAGCACTATACCGAAGCCTATTGGGCCGACGTGAAGGCGCTCAACATCCGCCAGCCCGCCAAGTGGACCATCGCCACCGACTTCGTCCCGGCGATGATCGACTTCGCGAAGTCGATTGCTGACAAGCACTGCTACGAACTCGACAGCGGGCTCTACTTCGATGTTTCGACTGTGGCCGACTACGGCCGTCTGGCCCGCGCCCAGACCGAAGACGGGGAAGGGCGGATCGAGGCAGTGGAAGGCAAGCGCAACGCCGCTGATTTCGCGATCTGGCGCAAGACCCCCGCGGGCGAGAAGCGCCAGATGGAATGGGATTCGCCGTGGGGCAAGGGCGCGCCCGGCTGGCATCTGGAATGCTCGGTCATGTCGGGTCAGGTGCTCGGCTTCCCCTTCGATATCCACACCGGCGGGATCGACCACCGCGAGATCCATCACCCCAACGAGATCGCCCAGAACCAGGCCTTCTGCTGCACCAATGGCCTGAACGTTCCAGCCAATTCCGGCGCCAACATCTGGATGCACAACAACTTCCTGGTCGAACGCTCGGGCAAGATGAGCAAGTCGTCGGGTGAATTCCTGCGGCTCCAGCTGCTGATCGACAAGGGCTACCACCCGCTGGCCTACCGGATGATGTGCCTTCAGGCGCATTACCGCAGCGAGCTGGAATTCAGCTGGGAAGGGCTGCAGGCGGCGCTGGTGCGGCTGAAACGGATGGTGATGGCGGTTGAGCAACTCAAGGCTCAGGTTCAGCCTTCGCTAAATGCCGGTGAACGCTTTTCAGCCTACCTTGAACGCTTTGGTGCGGCTGTCTCAGATGATCTCAATA
>CAWUNP010000237.1:0-3299 GCA_963923805.1 uncultured Novosphingobium sp.
GATACCGCCGGTCCGGCCGTCAACCCGATGATCAAGATCACCAACATCGTCGCGCTGCTTCTGCTCGCGGCCCTTGCAGCGGCGCACTGAGGCGGCATTAGCCCCTCACCCGCCCCAGGGTGAAGAAGACCCCGTCCGGAGCGATCCGGGCGGGGTTTTCTGTTGAATAATGGTCCTTTGTCCCATTGCCAGCGCCAGCCCTTGCGCTAACTTCCGGTTCCTGGTGGCGCAGGCTGTGCGCCCTGTGGAGGATGATCGTGCTCCTTAAGAATATCCTGCTTGGCGGCGCTCTGGTGAGCGCGTTCGGCCTGTCGCTATCCACACCGCTTTCTGCACAAAGCGCGGCGCCTGCAGCGGCGGACATCGTGGTCAAGGGCATCAAGGGCCGCGTGCCAACCGAAGTGTTCGGCAAGCGTCCGTTGATGCGCAATCCCAGCCTTTCGCCCGATGGCACCAAGATCGCCGTGATGCTGAGCCGCAACGGGATCGACAATCTGGGCATCATCGATCTGACCAAGCCCGGCAGCCCGCCCAAGTTCTTCGTCCGGGCAGAGGAATTCCGCGAAGCGGGCGACCGTACGGTCAGCGGCTGGTCGTGGGTCGGCAACCGCACCGTGCTGTTCACCGTCGCCTCGCGCGAGATCATTGGCGGCAGGCGCGCCGACCTGCTGCGCTATGTCGCCTATGACCTGGAAAGCGGCAATCTTACGCCACTGGCCTGGGAAGGCGCTTCGGGTAACGGGATCCAGATCCTTTATCGCGATCATGCCAAGGAACGGGTGCTGATGCAGCGCACCTCGTTCCGCAATGAGCAGAATGAGTTCCGGCCCGAAGTGATCGATCTGGATGTGCGCACCGGCAAGTTCTCAACCGTCCAGCGCCCCAATGTATTCGTTGGCCAGTGGATTGCCGATGGCAAGGGCGTGATCCGTGCCGGCATTGGCGGCGATGACGATGGCAAGCAGCGGTTGATGTACCGGTCGACGCCCGACGAAGCCCTGCGGACCATTTCGAATGAAAAGGACCCGACCTTCACCGGTACGCAGATCACCCCGGATATCTTCACGCTGGACGGCGATATTGCTTATGCCACCAGCAACAAGGACGGCTTCCGCAAGGTCTACCGGATCAACATGGCTACGATGGAGATCGTCGGAAAGCCGGTATTTGAAGTGCCCGGCTACGATGTTGACGGGCTGATCCCCAGCAAGGACAACACCCGTCTGATCGGGGTTCGTTATACCACCAACAAGCAACGCACCCGGTGGTTCGACGGCCGCCTGAACGCAATCCAGAAGTTCTTCGATGAGGATTTCGGCGCGGGCAACGCCCAGATCATGTCGGCCAACGATGACTATACCAAGCTGGTCGTGTTCATCGCCAAGCCGTCTGAACCCGGCACCTATTATCTCTACGATACGATCAGCGGCAATCTGGGCATTCTGGGCAATTTCCATCCCGAACTGCAAGATGCCGATATGAACCCGACCGAAACGGTGCGTTACAAGGCATCGGACGGGATGGAGATCGCCGCCGTGGTGACCTATCCGCGCCACCGCCCCGATCGCAAGAACCTGCCGGTGATCGTCATGCCGCATGGCGGCCCGTTTGGGATCCGCGACAAGGAGGAATTCGGGCCCTTCCCGTGGCACCAGGCCATGGCCGAACTGGGCTATGTCGTGATCCAGCCGAACTATCGCGGCTCGGGCGGTTACGGGAAGCAGTTCGTGCTCGAAGGGCGCAAGCCCAATGGCTATGGCCAGCGGATGCAGGACGATCTCAATGACGCCCTGACCTGGTTCGGACAGACCGGGCTGATTGATCCCAAGCGCGCCTGCATCATGGGCTGGTCCTATGGCGGCTATGCCACGGCCCGCGGTGCGCAGCGCGATCCCGATGTCTGGAAGTGCGCGATTGCCGGTGCCGGGGTCTATGACTTTCCGATGATGAAAGCCTATGATCAGGGCACGTTCGGCAGCTTTGGCGCCAACTTCCAGGCCACGGCCGATAACCTTGTGGCGATCTCGTCCGCACGCAACACCGATGGCCGCTGGGCCCCGATCCTGATCGTGGCCGGTCTGCGCGATGCCCGCATTCCGATCGAACAGTCGCGCACGCTGGTTTCCCGCCTGAAGGCCTCAGGCAAGCAGGAAGGCGTCGATTTCCGCTATGTTGAACAACCCAAGGGCACCCACAACCTGCCCTATGAGGAGGTTCATATCGAATGGCTGGTCGAGGCAGAGAAATGGGCCGAGCGGTTCAATCCCGCCTACATTCCGTCTGACAGCGACTATGATCGCAAGCCCCAGATCGATCCGCGCTTCCAGAAGACGGCCAGCACCGCAGCGGCTGCGGGGAAGTAACAGGCCTGGCAAGGCGGGCGGGCTGGTCGTTGACCGGCTGCGCCCGCCGCCGAGCGTCGGACTTTGGCGTTTAACCGCTCGGCTAAAACCGGATTGACGCGCGCAGGTGCTATCCGCAAAGGGCATGGCATGGACATTCCCGATATCTCGCCCGAACGCCTCGTTTCCGGCCTGGTGCGCCTGCTGACGGTCGATCTCGATGGTGAGGATCACTTTCACGGCCGCCGCAAGAAGGGCGGGATCGGCCGTGTGTTCGGCGGTGAGGTGATCGCCCAGGCGCTCAACGCGGCGCAGGCGACAGTCGGCGCGGATCGCGCGGCGCATTCGCTCCACGCCTATTTCCTGCGCGGCGGCAGCGAGGAGCACCCCAGCGAATATCAGGTTGCCCGTGATTTCGATGGCGGTTCGTTCTCCAACCGCCGGGTCGTCGCCAGCCAGCAGGGCCGGCCGATCCTGAACCTCACCGCCTCGTTCCAGAAGCACGAGGAAGGCCTCTCGCACCGCGATGCCGAAATGCCCGATGTGCCGCCGCCCGAAGAGCTGGAACCCGAAGCCGATGTGCGCCGCCGCTTTGCCGAGCAGGCCCGGCCCGAGGCACGCCACCATTTCCTCACGCCGCGCCCGGTCGAAATGCGCGCCGTTGAAGGCCGCCACTGGATGAACCCCCAGCCGGCCCCGCCGCGTTCGCACTCCTGGTTCAAGACCGTGGCCCCGCTGCCCGACGATCCGGCGATCCACCGCGCGGTGCTGGCCTATGCCAGCGACATGACCCTGCTCGGCACCTGCGCCCTGCCCCATGGCCTGTCCTGGGCGCGCGGCGAGGTGATCAGCGCCAGCCTGGACCACGCCGTGTGGTTCCACGACGATTTCCGCTGCGACGAATGGCTGCTTTACGCCACTGACAGTCCATGGTCTGTCTCTTATACACATCTCCGA
>CAWUNP010000238.1:0-3295 GCA_963923805.1 uncultured Novosphingobium sp.
AGGGCCCACCCCCGGCCCCTCCCGCAATCGGGAGGGGAGGTTACTGATGCATCCCGATCCCCGTTTCCGCCTCGATGACCGCGCGCTGCTGGAAACGCTGATCGAGCAGATCGGCTTTGGCATGGTCTTCGCCGCCACGCCCGACGGGCCGCGGGTGGCCCATGTGCCGCTGGTTTCGACTGGCGATGGCGCGCTGCAATTCCACATCGCGCGCGGCAACGCCCTGACGAAACACCTTGATGGCATGACCGTGCTGGCCGTGATCAACGGGCCAGACGGCTATGTCAGCCCGCGCTGGTATGCCGATCAGGGCCAGGTGCCGACCTGGAACTATGTCAGCCTTGAACTTGAAGGCCGGGTGCGGCGGATGGACGCCGATGGCCTGTTGGGTCATCTCGAGGCCCTGTCCGCACGCGAGGAAGCGCGGCTGGCCGGTGAACCCTGGACCATGGACAAGGCCCCCGCCGACTATCTTCGCAAGCTGCTGGACGGAATTGTGGGCTTTGAACTGGAAGTGCTCACCTGGCGCGAAACGCTCAAGCTCAGCCAGAACAAGCCAGCTGACGAGCGCGAACGGGTTGCCTCTGCACTGGAAGCCAATGGCGCCGCGGGGATCGCCGCGCTGATGCGGAGCCTGGCCTCGTGACCGTGCGGCTGGCCGTGTTCGATTGCGATGGCACGCTGGTTGATGGCCAGGCGGCGGTTTGCACTGCGATGGACGAAGCCTTTGCCCGCAACGGCCTGCCCCGCCCCGATCATCATCTGGTCCGGCGCAGTGTAGGGCTCAGCCTGCCGCAGGCCGTCCGGGCGCTGATCCCCGAGGCGGACGATGACCTGCGCCAGAGCGTTGACCTGGCCTATCGTGATGCCTTCCGCGCCGCGCGCGAAGCGGGCGAGCTGGTGGAGCCTCTCTATGCCGGGGTGCGCGAACTGCTGGAAGCGCTGCTGGATGACGGCTGGCTGCTGGGTGTGGCTACCGGCAAATCGGACCGGGGGCTGGAACACTGCCTCGCCAGCCACGGTCTCAGCCGCCATTTTGTAACCCTGCAAACGGCGGACCGGCACCCGTCAAAGCCGCACCCGGCGATGCTGGAAGCCGCGCTGTTTGAAGCGGGGGCCCTGCCGGAGCATGCCGTGATGATCGGCGATACGGCTTACGACATGGCCATGGCGGTCAATGCCGGGGTTCGCGCGCTGGGGGTCGATTGGGGCTATCACACCCCGGCGGAACTGACCGAAGCCGGGGCCGAACGGGTGGCCGCTACCCCACTGCACCTGCTGGAGCTGCTGTAATGACCGACGACGACATGCGCGCGCGCAACCGCTTCATCGTGATCCAGCTGGTCCGGATCAGCGGCGTGGCCATGGTTTTGGTTGGCCTGCTGGTGATGAACCGGCGGATCGACTGGCCGCGCGAGGCCGGCTACGCCCTGGCCGCGGCTGGACTGTTCGCGGCGATGATCGCGCCGATCCTGTTGGCCCGAAAGTGGAAGACCCCAAGCGAATGAAGCGGTTTTACAAGGAAGCAGTGGCGGCCCCGGTGGCGGGCGGCTGGCAGGTTCAGCTCGATGGTCGCGGGGTGAAGACCGCTGCCGGCAAGGCTCAGGTCGTGCCGAGCGAAGCGCTGGCACAGGCACTCGCTGCCGAATGGGCGGCGCAGGGGGAAACAATCGTCCCCGCCAGCTTCACGGCTCGCGACATGGCCGACTATGCGATCGACGTGGTGACGCCCGATCCTTCGGCCTTGCGCACGGACCTGCTGCGCTATGCCGAGACCGACACACTCTGCTACCGCGCCGATCCGGGCGAAGCGCTGCACCGCCGCCAGATCGAGCGCTGGGAGCCGCTGCTGGCTGCGGCGGAAGCGCGCCACGGCGTGACGTTCGAGCGCGTCAGCGGGATCATGCACCGCCCGCAGCCCGCCGAAACGCTGGCGCGGCTGGGCGAGCACCTGGGCACGCTCGATCCCTTTACGCTGGCGGCGCTCAACACCCTCACCTCGCTGGCCGCCTCGCTGGTGATCGGCCTGGCCGCGCTGGAGCCTGGTGGCGATGCCGGGGCGCTGTGGATCGCGGCGGACCTGGAAGAGGAATGGCAGGCCGAACAATGGGGCCGCGATGCCGAGGCCGAAGAACGCCGCGCCCGCCGTGCCAAGGCCTTTGCCGATGCGGCGCAGTTCGCCGCGCTCACGCGAAACGATTGACCTTCTTAACCGCTCGCTTAAACAGGTTGCTTCCCGCAACCCAGTGAGAGGAAGCAAGGCCATGTACAGCCACATGATGGTGGGCGCGAATGACATCGATCGCGCCAAGACGTTTTACGATGCGCTGTTCGGCGCGGTGGGCGGCAAGCCCGGGATCGTCGACCCCAAGGGCCGCCTGATCTATATGCACAACGGCGGCATGTTCCTGGTCACCAAGCCGATCGACGGCGAAAGCGCGACCCCGGGCAACGGCATGACCATCGGCTTTGCGATGAGCAGCCCGGCCGAATGCGATGCCTGGCACGCCGCAGGCGTGGCCGCTGGTGGCAAGGCGATCGAAGACCCGCCGGGCGTGCGCGATGGCGGCGCGATGAAGCTGTACCTCGCCTATCTGCGCGATCCCGATGGCAACAAGCTGTGCGCGCTGCACCGCATGTAAAGGCCTGAAGGCTTGGCACCCGGGCGCGCCAGCGGCGGTCCGGGTGCAGACCTGCTAGTCCGCGCGGCGTGACAGCAGGAACACCGCGTGCTCGGCCCGCCAGCTGGCCGCGGCATCGCTGATCCGGCGATCGCCGGAGAGGAACCAGGAACCTTCAACGGTCAGGTTCTTGGCCTCCACCAGATCCCGAAAATCGCTGACCGTCACGTGGTGGATGTTCGGCGTCTCGTACCAGGCGACCGGCAGCAGCCGCGTGACCGGCATCCGGCCGTGCCACAGCAGGCTGGCCCGCACCCGCCAGTGCCCGAAATTCGGAAAACTGACGAAGGCCTTGCGTCCCACCCGCAGCAGTTCATCCAGCACCTGATCGGGCCGCTTGGTGGTCTGCAAGGTCTGGCTGAGGATCGCATAGTCAAAAGCGGCGTCGGGATAGTCGACCAGGTCGGTATCGGCATCGCCCTGCATCACCGACAGGCCCTTGGCGACGCATTCGGCCACGTCAGCCGGGTCCAGCTCCATGCCGCGGGCATCGACCTGCTTCTGATCGCGCAGCGCCGCCATCAGCGCACCATCGCCGCAGCCGATATCCAGCACCCGGCTGCCGGGGGCGACATTGGCGGCGATCACCGCAAGGTCTGGGCGCAGCGCGGTCA
>CAWUNP010000239.1:0-3294 GCA_963923805.1 uncultured Novosphingobium sp.
GAGGCCGCCTTGGCGGCCTTCCGCGATGGCGCCTGGCGCGATCCGGCGCGGACCTTGATGGGCGTGCAGCAGGAGGCCTGGCTCGCAAACGGGCTCAAGACCTCAGCCAAGGCGGGCAAGCCCTGGCAGGTGCTGGCACAGCAGATCATCCTCGGCCAGTTCGGCTTCGGCAAGGATCTGGTCGCCGGGATGAGCAAGGATGTCGATCCGGCGATGCGCGCCCGCATCCTCGCCGCAGTGCGGATGCAGCAAAGCGGCATTCCCTATGCGATGGACATGTGGTCGGGCTATCCGGCCGCGCGCGAACGGCTTTACCAGTCAGCGCTCGATGCCAACGCCAACCTGTTGGTCCTGGCCGGGGATAGCCACAACGCCTGGGCGTTCGATCACAGCTACAAGAACGAACGCGTGGGCGTGGAGATGGCCGGGCAAAGCGTCACCTCGCCCGGCTATGAGCACTACCTTGGCTGGGTGAAGCCCGATGCCCTGGCGCAGGATGTGATGGCCGCCAGCCCAACGCTGAAATGGTGCGATACCAGCCAGCGCGGCTATCTGGCGCTGGAACTGACCCCCAAATCGGCAACGGGCGAGTACCGCTTCCTGCAAACGATCCGTCAGAAGGGAACGGCTTTGGCCGGGACCAAGCGGATGACCGTGCTGGCCGGACAAAAGCGGTTTACTGTTTGAATTGCGGACCGATCGAGGCCCTGCTAACGGGTCAGACATGATCGGCCGCCGCGCCCTGTTCCAGACTACTACCACCACCCCGGGCCACCCGGGGCGGATCGTGTTCGCCTGAGGCGAAACACGCACCGCCGGGGCCCGGGATAAGGGGTCGGGCGGTCGGCGTTACCTCTCGATCCTGACGACAATAACGCCACCCCTTCCGGTGGGCGCAGACCTGTGCCAAAGCGCCGCCAAACGAGACGAGAGTAACCATGTCCGAACTAGTGAAGATCAGCCTGCCCGATGGTTCCGTGCGCGAGATGCCGCTGGGATCGACCCCGGCTGATGTCGCCGCCGCAATCGGCCCGGGCCTGGCCAAGGCCGCGCTTGCCGCCAAGGTCGATGGCGAACTGGTTGACCTGTCGCGTCCCTTCACCGGCGATGCCCAGCTGGCCCTCGTGACCTCGCGCGATGAGGCCGAGGCGCTGGATCTGGCGCGGCATGACTTTGCCCACGTTCTGGCGGAAGCGGTCCAGGCGCTGTTCCCGGGCACGCAGATCACCTTCGGCCCCAGCACCGACGATGGTTTCTATTACGATTTCGCGCCGAAGGACCGGCCCTTCACCGATGAAGACCTGCCGGCGATCGAAGCCGAGATGCGCAAGATCATCCAGGCCGACAAGCCGCTGCGGCGCGAAGTGTGGAGCCGCGAGCAGCTGATTTCGCGCTGGAAGCAGCAGGGCGAAAGCTTCAAGGCTGAATGGGCCGCCGAACTGCCCGGCGATGAACCGCTGACGGTCTACTGGTCGGGCGATGACTGGCTCGACATGTGCCGCGGCCCGCACCTGCCGAGCACCGGCAAGCTTGATGCCCAGGCCTTCAAGCTGACCCGCGTTTCGGGCGCATACTGGCGCGGTGACCAGAACAACGCGATGCTGAGCCGCATCTACGGCACCGGCTGGCTCAACAAGAAGCAGCTTGATGCCCACCTGACCCGGCTGGAAGAAGCCGCCAAGCGCGACCACCGCAAGCTGGGCGGCGAAATGGACCTGTTCCACCTCCAGCAGGAAGCCCACGGCTCGGTCTTCTGGCACCCCAAGGGCTACCTGATCTGGCGCGAGCTCGAAGCCTATATGCGCCGCGCGATTGACGGGGCCGGCTACCGCGAGGTCAAGACCCCGCAGGTGATGGACGCCCGTCAGTGGGAGCAGTCCGGCCACTGGGGCAAGTATCGCGAAAACATGTTCGTGATCCCGGACGAGGTGCCAAACGTCGAGGACGAAGGCCCGGTGATCAGCGGCGAGGCCGACTGGATGGCGCTGAAGCCAATGAACTGCCCGGCGCACGTCCTGATCTTCCGCCAGGGGATCAAGTCGTACCGCGACCTGCCGCTGCGCATTTACGAAAACGGCTGCTGCCACCGCAACGAGCCGCACGGCGCGCTGCACGGGCTGATGCGGGTGCGCCAGTTCACCCAGGATGACGCCCACATCTTCTGCCGGGAAGACCAGATCGTCTCGGAAGTGCGCGCCTTCTGCGAACTCGCTGACCGGGTCTACAAGGACTTCGGCTTCACCTATTCGATCAAGCTGGCGCTGCGCCCCGAAAAACGCTTCGGCAGCGACGCCGATTGGGACAAGGCCGAGAACGAGCTGCGCAACGCCGTGATCGAAGCCGGCCTCGCCACCGAGGAATACGGCTGGGAAGAATTGCCGGGCGAAGGCGCCTTCTATGCCCCCAAGCTCGAATGGCACCTGACCGACGCGATCGGCCGGACCTGGCAGGTCGGCACGATCCAGTCCGACCGCGTCCTGCCCGAACGGCTTGATGCCAGCTATGTCGGTGAGGACGGTGAGAAGCACCGCCCGGTCATGCTGCACCGCGCGATCTTCGGTTCGTACGAGCGCTTCATCGGCATCCTGATCGAGCACTTCGCAGGCAAGCTGCCGGTCTGGCTCGCCCCGGTACCTGTCTCTTATACACATCTCCGAGCCGACGACTATGCGCGCGACGTCGCGGCCCAGCTGCAGGCGGCGGGCATCCGCGTCGAGACCGACCTGCGCAACGAGAAGATCAACTACAAGGTCCGCGAACACTCGCTGCAAAAGGTTCCGCATCTGCTGGTGGTGGGCAAGCGCGAGGCCGAAGAAGGCACCGTCGCGCTGCGCACCTTGGGCGCGGAGCACCAGAAGGTGATGCCGCTGGGCGAAGCCATCGCGCTGCTCAAGGCTGAAGCCACTGCTCCGGATCGGCGCTGACTTGTTCGGGCTCGGGGGGGACCAGATCGCCATTGCCTTGGTTGCCGCACTCGCGGCAGCCTTCGTGCGCGGGCTGGCGGGTTTCGGCATGGCGATCCTGCTGGTGCCGGTGCTGGGGCTGGCGATCCCGCCATCCGAAGCCGTGGTTACCTCGAACTGGCTGGGCATCTTCATCGGCCTGGTAGGCCTAAAGGCACTGTTGGGCGCGAGTGAGAAATCGGCGCTGGTCATCGGCGGTCTGGCCATGCTGGCCACGCCGCTGGGGGTCTGGCTGTTGTCGATCACCGATCCGGCGCTCGCCCGGCTGATCATCGCCGTCGTCGCACTGGCTGCCTTCGGCATTATCTTGCTACCCAAGCGGCCGGACGGC
>CAWUNP010000240.1:0-3282 GCA_963923805.1 uncultured Novosphingobium sp.
GCTGCATTCCTGCCGCAGATGATCGGCTTTACCCCGCCGGGCGGGGTTTACACCCACGTGGTCGGGATCGATCTGGTGCGCACAGGATCAGACGATTTCATGGTGCTGGAAGACAATGCCCGCACGCCGTCCGGTGTTTCCTATATGCTGGAAAACCGCGAAACCATGATGGCGATGTTCCCCGAACTGTTCACGCAGATTCCTGTGCGACCAGTGTCGGATTATCCGCGCCGCCTAGCCCGGAGCCTTGCGGCCTGTGCACCCGACTGCGTCAGTGGCCGCGGAGGTGATCGCCCGGTGGTCGCGGTGCTGACGCCGGGTATCTACAACTCGGCCTATTACGAGCATGCGTTCTTGGCAGATCAGATGGGGGCCGAACTGGTCGAGGGCAGCGACCTGCGAGTGATGGACGGACGCATCGCCATGCGCACGACGCGCGGCTATCAACCGGTTGATGTGATTTATCGCCGGGTCGATGATGAATATCTCGATCCGCTAAGCTTCAATCCGGCCAGCATGTTGGGCGTTTCGGGCATTATGGACGTCTACCGCGCAGGCGGGGTGACAATCGCCAATGCTCCGGGGACCGGTATTGCCGATGATAAGGCGATTTACAGCTTCATGCCGGAAATCGTCGAGTTCTATACCGGCGAAAAGCCGATCTTGCAGAACGTCCCGACATGGCGCTGTGCCGAACCGGATGCGCTGCAGTATGTGCTGGATAATCTGGCCGAACTGGTGGTGAAGGAAGTCCACGGCTCGGGTGGCTATGGCATGTTGATCGGGCCGACTTCGTCCAAGGCCGAAATTGCCCGGTTCGAGAAGAAACTGCGCGCTCATCCGGAAAATTACATCGCCCAGCCAACCTTGGCGCTGTCATCGGTGCCGATCTTTACCAAGGCTGGCCTCGCTCCGCGTCATGTCGATTTGCGCCCGTTCGTGTTGGTTTCCCCGGGTGGGATCGACATCACCCCCGGTGGATTGACGCGCGTGGCGCTGCGCAAGGGGTCGTTGGTGGTCAACTCCTCGCAAGGGGGCGGGACCAAGGACAGTTGGGTTCTGGAGGACTGAGCCGATGTTAGGACGTTCTGCCAACGGCATCTTCTGGATGACGCGATACCTTGAACGGGCGGAAAACACCGCCCGACTGCTCGACGCCGGCTTTCGTATGGCCCTGACACGCGGGACGAGCGCGGCTCGCGATGAATGGCGCTCGGTTCTGGTCACGATCGGTCAAGATGCCGATTACACGGCAAACGGGGGGGATTATTCGGGAGCGTCGGTCACCAACCATGTGCTGCGTTCGCCCGATAATCCGGGCAGCGTTCTTGGCATGATCGAACAGGCTCGAACCAATGCGCGCGCGGTGCGCACAGCGCTGACGCGCGAGGTGTGGGAAGCCACGAATGAAGGCTGGATGATCTTGCATGAAATGCTCGCGCGTCCAGTAAGGGAGAGCAATCTTGGCGATGTGCTGGCGGCAATCCGGCGCCAAACCACGCTGGTGCGCGGTGCTATGGATGGAACCATGTTGCACAACGATATTTTCAACTTCGCGCGGCTGGGAACCTATATTGAGCGCGCCGACAACACGGCCCGTATCCTGGACGTAAAGTATTATGTCCTGCTGCCGTCGCTGGCGTGGGTCGGCTCAAGTCTGGACAATGCGCAATGGGAAACGATCCTGCGATCGGTCGCGGGAGAGCGAGCCTATCGCTGGCTAAACGCCGGGGCGCTGGATTCGCTTGGGATTGCAAAGTTCCTCCTGCTGGATGAACGCTTTCCGCGCAGTTTGGCGTTCTGCTATGAGCAGATCGGCAAAAATCTAAGCGATCTGGCCCGTGAATATGGCACCCGCACTGCGGCGCATGATCTGTGGGACGATGCCAGTGCCCGACTGCAACAGACCGCGATCGAGCAGATCTTTGAACAGGGGCTCCATCAGGTGATTGTCGATTTTATCGCCGCCAACCAACACTTGGGCGATGCGATCGCCGCTGCTTACCGATTTGTGGACTGAGGCGCAGATACCATGCAACTCTTCATTCGGCACACCACGCACTACCGATTTGATCAACCCGTTGCTCATGGCTTGCAGCAATTGCGCCTAAAGCCGCGCTCCGGACCCGGGCAATCCGTTATCGATTGGCGGATGACCTTGGGCGGCGCGCAAGTGGAAGTGGAGTACGAAGACCAGAACGGCAACCGCACGACGCTGGCATCCATTGATCCCGGCGCGACCGAGGTCATCATCACCTGTACGGGGCAAGTCGAAACTTCGGATTGTTCAGGGATTGTCGGGGCGCATAGTGGCTTCATGCCGCTCTGGCTCTATTGCAATCAGACTGAGTTGACCGGGCCCGGTCCGAAAATGCGCGCTCTGGCCACCAGCTTCTTGGCGGACGGGTCTGACCGGCTTGACGTTTTGCACCGGCTTTCGGGCGCGGTGCAGGCGGCGATCTGCTATGAAATTGGTCGCACGACCGCGGCTACGCTGGCCGAACAGGCCTTAGCTGCCGGTCATGGGGTGTGTCAGGATCAAGCGCACATCTTTATAGGCTGCGCCCGGTTTCTGGGCATCCCGGCGCGCTATGTCAGCGGCTACTTGATGATGAATGACCGTATCGATCAGGAGGCGGGTCACGGCTGGGCTGAAGCCCATGTTGATGGCCTCGGTTGGGTCGGTTTCGACGTATCCAACGGGATCTGCCCAGATCAACGGTATGTGCGCATTGCCACGGGCCGTGATTATCGCGATGCAGCGCCTGTGACGGGCATATCCTATGGCGCGGGAGAGAGCGTTCTCAAGGTAAGCCTCGCGGTAGAACAGCAATTGTGCCAGCAATAAGCGAGCAGGCGGAGGGAGCTTAAGACGTGACGTATTGTGTGGGCATGGCGCTATCGCGCGGGCTCGTTTTGATGAGCGACACCCGGACCAATGCCGGGGTCGATAACATTTCCACGTTTCGCAAGATGTTCCACTGGGAGGTTCCCGGGGAGCGGATCATCGCCATCATGACCGCGGGGAACTTGGCGACCACCCAATCCCTGATCAGCCAGCTTGAAGAACGCAACAAGGCGCCGGGCGAACGCCGTAATTCATTGCTCGATGCCCCCAGCATGTTTCAAATCGCAGGCATTGTCGGACGCTTGTTGCGCGAAACCATCCAATCGCAGGATGCCGAAAACGGGCAGACTGGGTCTGGCGCATTTGCCGCGTCGATCATCGTTGCCGGGCAGATCGGCGGTATGGAGCCGCGGATGTTCCTGATCTATCCGGAA
>CAWUNP010000241.1:0-3279 GCA_963923805.1 uncultured Novosphingobium sp.
TATCCACTCCCTGTGAATGTCAGCGGCAAACAAGGGGATGCCGCCCATGCCGCGCAGATACGGTCGGGCTGCCGGTTCGACAATACCGGCGCGGGCCGGATCATCGATTGCAATCGGTCGTCGGTCGGAAAAATCTGCTCAGGGATCGACGAACTGGCCCTTGCGCTTTTCCATCTGGCTGCGGACCGCCTCGATCTGGTTGCGGCTGCCGATCAGCCCGGTCTGCTCGATGCTTTCCGCCATCAGGATCTCGTCAGTGGTGCTTTCGAGATAGCGGTTGAACAGCCGCTTGGCGGCGCGCTGGGCGTGGGGATTGCGATTGGCGATCTCGGCCGCGATCGCCGTGGCGCGGGCGACCGGATCGGCATCCACGATGGTGGCAAAGCCATATTCGCCAGCCTGCGCACCGGTAAATTCACGGTTGGTATAGGTCAGTTCGCGCAGCACATCGTCGCGGATCATGCCCTTCCACAGGGCATAGCCGGCCATGTCCGGGACCAGACCCCACTTCATTTCCATCACCGCCATGCGCGCATCCGGCGCAACCACGCGGATGTCCGCGCCGCTGGCAATCTGCAGCCCGCCGCCAAAGCAGACCCCGTGAACCGCCGCGATCACCGGCACCGGCAACTTGCGCCACTGCATCGCTACCTGCTGCGGCCGGTTGGAATTGCCGTGCGTGCGTTCGGTCAGCGGCACGGCATCGTGGCGATCGGTATTGGCCATCGAGGTCAGATCAAGCCCGGCGCAGAAGCTGCGCCCTTCGCCGGCCAGCACCACCGCGCGCAGGCCGGGCATGGCGTGAAGCACTTCGCCCGCTTCAAGCAGCCGGTCGAACATGGCGGGATCAAGCGCATTCATCTTGTCGGTCCGGATCAGCCGGACCTGGGCAACGCCATCGGCCTCCATGGAAATGCTGACACGATCGTTGGGCTTCAGCTCGCGCATTGCGGTTCGTCCTGCTGGTTGGTGTTTGCCGCTTCCTCGCCCAAACGCAGGTGCGCGTCCAGCCCCAAGTCATCGGCGAGCGGAAGGGCCGGGCGCAGCATCTCCTCGGCCAGGCGATAGGCGCCATCGGCACCGGTTTCGATCAGTCCATCCAGCCCGGCCGTGCGCAGCTTGGCCCGCAGCCGGCTGACATGAACCGCCAGGCTGTTGGTTTCCGGCCGGAACGACAGCCGCCAGACATCGCTGCGCAGTTCGCAGGCCGGTACGGGTGTGCCCGGCTCTTCCGCAAGGCGCCATAACAGCAAGAACTCACGCGGGTGCAGCCCGGCTCCGCGCCCCGCCACAAAGGCATCGCGCATCAGCAGGTCAAGCCGCAGCGGCCCCAGGGTGCGCTCGCGCGGCAGCGAACGCATCGCTTCATCAATCCGCAGGGCCCGGCTTTCGATTTCTGCCAGATCAAGAATGCCGCCGATGGCATCGCCAAAACCCAACCGCAGCAACCGCGCCCGCTCATGCGGGTCCTCCACCCCAACCGCCAGAACCCGGCGGCGGCGTTTGGCGCTGGCTCCCACCAGCATCACCCAATCACTCACCACCGCCCGGTGCGGCATGGCGATCAGCGGCGGCGCCTCGGCCTGGGGTGGCTCAAGCCCGGGTTCGACAAGAGTCCAACCCAGACGGCGCAGATCGCATCCGTCCGGGACCGGTTCCGTGGCAAACCATTGGAACTGTCGCAAGAAATGAGCCCAAAACAACCACTTGGGGCTAGACTGGCAGCACAGCGACCCGTGCTGCAAGCCTATTTCGGCTCTGACCTGCGTGATCGCTCAGGCGGCGGAGGCGTTCACGCCCATGCTGGCGAGATAGCGCTTGATGTTGCGCGCAGCCTGCCGCAGCCGCTGCTCGTTCTCGACCATGGCGATCCGCACGAAGCCTTCGCCGTCTTCGCCATAGCCCACGCCGGGTGCCACGGCGACTTCGGCATGGGTCAGCAGCTGCTTGGAAAATTCCAGGCTGCCCATTTCCTTGAGCGCGGGCGGCAGCGGCGCCCAGGCAAACATCGAGGCCTTGGGGCTGGGGATTTCCCACCCGGCCCGGCCAAAGGCCTCCACCATCACGTCGCGGCGCTTTTGGTAGAGATTGCGGTTCATCTCGACGATGTCCTGCGGACCATTGAGCGCGGCGCAGGCGGCGGCCTGGATCGGGGTGAAGGCACCATAATCAAGGTAGGACTTCACCCGGGTCAGCGCCGCGATCAACTTGCGGTTGCCCACGGCAAAACCGACGCGCCAGCCGGCCATCGAATAGGTCTTCGACATCGAGGTGAATTCCACCGCGACGTCCTTGGCCCCCGGCACTTCCAGGATCGAGCGGGTCGGGTTGCCGTCGTAATAAAGCTCGGAATAGGCAAGGTCGGAGAGGATCCAGACCTTGTTCTCCTTCGCCCAGGCCACCAGCCGCTCGTAAAAGGCCAGATCAACGGTCTCGGCGGTCGGGTTAGAGGGATAGTTGACGATCAGGATCGAAGGCCGCGGCACGGTAAAGCGCATCGCGCGGTCAAGCGATTCCCAATAGCGTTCGTCCGGGGTCGTCGGCACCGAACGGATCGTCGCCCCGGCAATGATGAAGCCAAAGGTGTGGATCGGATAGCTGGGGTTCGGCGCCAGCACCACGTCACCCGGCGCGGTGATCGCCGTCGCCAGGCTGGCCAGGCCTTCCTTCGAACCCATGGTCATCACGACTTCGGTTTCGGGATCAAGCTCTACGCCAAAGCGGTTCGCGTAATAATTGGCCTGGGCCTTGCGGATCCCGGGAATGCCCTTGGACGCGGAATAGCCGTGGGCATCGGGCTTTTGTGCCACTTCGCACAGCTTGTCGATCACGTGCTGCGGCGGCGGAAGATCGGGGTTGCCCATGCCAAGGTCGATGATGTCCTTACCGGCGGCGCGTGCTGCGGCCCGCATGCCGTTGACTTCGGCGATGACGTAGGGCGGCAGGCGCTTCATGCGGTAGAACTCTTCTTCCATGACCTCGACTTTGCAAAAATTGCGGCGGGAGTGCCGCGAATTCGTCTGTAAGACGCTTAAGCACTGCCCGCAAATCGGTTAGGGTGCAAGCAGCCAGCCGGTGAATCGGGAACCCAGCATGCGCGACGACGATCTGACCAGCACTTTCGACGCCATGTTCGCCGGCCCGCTCAAACTGTGGGAGCAGCTGGCGCCAGCAGGCGCCAAACAGGGCGAAATGGGCGAATGGGCCGCCGCCTTGCAAACGATGCAGGCGCTGTGGTTCGAATTCGCGCAGGATCAGGCCGCGGTCCTGGCGGGCAAG
>CAWUNP010000242.1:0-3277 GCA_963923805.1 uncultured Novosphingobium sp.
GGCAACGTCGATCGTGATGCCCTGCTCGCGCTCGGCCGCGAGGCCATCGACCAGCAGAGCAAAGTCGATTTCCTGGCCCTGCGTCCCGACCCGCTTCGAATCTGCTTCCAGCGCCGAAAGCTGATCATCGAAGATCATCTTGCTGTCATAGAGCAAGCGCCCGATCAGCGTGGACTTGCCATCGTCAACCGAACCGCAGGTGATGAAGCGCAGCAGCTCCTTGTCATGGTGGCGGGCAAGATAGCCCCCAATATCCAACGCAATCGCAGCTTCGGGAGTGTATGCCGGACGGGTCATCAGAAGTACCCCTCCTGCTTCTTCTTCTCCATCGAGGCATCACCGCCGTCCTTGTCGATCACCCGCCCCTGCCGTTCGGAGGTGGTGGTAAGCAGGGTCTCGCGGATCACGTCGGTCAGCGTCGCCGCCTCGCTTTCAACGGCGCCGGTCAGCGGGAAGCAGCCCAGCGTGCGGAAGCGGATCGAACGCTCGGTCAACTCCAGCTTGCGGCCCAGTACTTGCTCCAGCCGCTCAGGGTCATCGGCCATGAACAGCTGCCCGTCCTGGACATAGGTGAGGCGCGGTGCCGCGAAGTAGAGCGGGACAATCTCGATCCCCTCCTGCTGGATGTACTGCCAGATATCCAGCTCGGTCCAGTTTGAGATCGGGAAGACCCGGATGCTCTCACCCTTGTGCTTGCGGGCATTGTAGAGGTTCCACAATTCGGGCCGCTGGTTCTTGGGGTCCCAGCCATGGCTGGCGGTGCGGAACGAGAAGATCCGTTCTTTCGCCCGGCTTTTCTCCTCATCGCGACGCGCCCCGCCAAAGGCGGCATCGAAGCCGTAATGATCGAGCGCCTGCTTCAGGCCTTCGGTCTTCCACATATCGGTGTGCAGCGGACCATGATCGAAGGGGTTGATCCCGCGCTCGGTGGCCTCGGGGTTTTGCCAGACAAGCAGTTCCATCCCCGCCGCCTGCGCCGCCTTTTCGCGCAGGGCGTACATGTCGCGGAACTTCCAGGTGGTATCGACGTGGAGCAGCGGGAACGGCGGCGGCGCGGGGTAGAAGGCCTTCTTCGCGAGATGGAGCATCACCGCGGAATCCTTGCCGATCGAATAGAGCATGACCGGCCGTTCCGCTTCGGCCACCACTTCGCGCAGGATGTGGATCGCCTCGGCTTCCAGCCGATCGAGGTGAGTCAGGGACTTGGTCATACCGGTTCCCCTGTCAGAGCCCCCAGTGCCGAGCAACGAAGTTCGTCTTTGCCCCCACCCAGTCTCATTTTCCAGCCCGGTTGCATGGTGGTCCACAACGCGGCAGTCTGGATGCAAGGGAGAGAAGCCAGATGATGGATCCGCTGTTCGATTTCACCGGCAAGGTCGTGCTCGTTACCGGCGGCAGCCGCGGTCTGGGCTATCACATGGTCAAGGCCTTTGCCGAGCGCGGCGCCGACGTGATCATCGCCAGCCGCAAGATCGAGAATTGCGAAAAGGTGGCGGATGAATGCCGTGCGCTGGGTCGGCGCGCCCTGCCCTTTGCCATGCATGCCGGTCGCTGGGCCGATTGCGATGCCTTGGTCGAGGCCTGCTATCGCGAATTCGGGCGGATTGACGTGCTGGTCAACAATGCCGGGATGTCTCCGGCCTGCCCCAGCCACGAATTGACCGAAAGCCTGTTCGATTCGGTGCTCAACCTCAACTTCAAGGGGCCCTTCCGACTGGCCAGCCAGGTCGCGCACCGGATGAGCCAGGCCGATGGCGGCTGCATCATCAACATCAGCTCGATTGCCTCGCTCCAGCCGGCGCCGCAGGTTGTGCCCTATGGCGGCGCCAAGGCCGCGCTTAACGCCATGTCGGTTTCGCTGGCGCGCGAATATGCGCCCAAGGTGCGGGTCAACACGATCGCCCCCGGCCCCTTCCTGACCGACATCGCCGAAGCCTGGATCCCGGAAAAGCGCGAAGTGCAACCGGTCGCCCTCGGCCGTCCGGGCTATCCGGAAGAGATTGTCACGGCTGCGCTGATGCTGGCCAGCCCGCACAGTTCCTATACCACCGGGGCGCTGGTGCGGGTCGATGGCGGGCAATAGCTGGCCCGCCATTTTGCATAAACCGATGAACAGCAACGCCAGATGCGATGATCGTCTTGAAAAGACGGTCAATAATGCTGCGTGAAAGTGCGTAGCCAATGCCTCAATTTTGCTGCGTATATGACTGTTTTATCTTAGGTCACTGGAAGTCCGCGATAAATCGCGCCCAGATTGGGCGGAGGTCGTCCTCATCGCATCGCTAACGCTCTAATAGGCCGACCCCGAATAAATGCAGAGGGCGTGGCGCCATTTTGCCGCCCGCATTCTGCCGGCCCGCAGGAGACCATGAGCGAACCCGATTCCTCCAAAGCTACACGACTCGTTGCCTCTCATTTCGCCAAGTATTCAACCGACCTGATCGGTTACGCTACGCGCTGATATGATATTTCAATCGAGGATATGGCAATCCTGGCGGTGGTCTTTTCCGAAAGCACCAGACCGCTGCGCGAAGACCCATATTTGGCAGCAAAGTGTGGCTTTGAAGATCGCGCCCTCCCGGATGAATACCGGCTCTCGGTCAGCCTCAAATTTGTCCACGCCTCACTGGGCTTGAGCCGCGAGACCACACGCCGCAAGCTGGAGCGGTTGGTCGCCCGCGGATTTCTGACCCGGATCAGCAGTGGCTACGTCTTCCCCGGTCCGCAGGGGCGTCCCGAACTCTCGAAAAGTTTCAGAAGCACCCTCGTCAAAAGCATCGCCGCGATCGCCGCCCAGGCAGAGCGGATCCGCTCGCCCGAATAGTCGACGCCGGCGCGCCGAGCTGTCGCCGTTGACTTAATAAGCGTGTATATTATATCGGGGTCTCCATGATCCCGACGACCTATCTTTTGAGCGATACCGCGCGCCTCTTGCGCAAGGCATTCGATGGCCGGGTTCGCCAACTGGGAATGACCAGCCCGCAGGCGCGGCTGCTCCTGATCCTCTCGCATAATGAGGGTGAGAATCAGGCTTTCTATGCCGAACGGCTGGAAGTGGAGCCGATCTCGCTAGCGCGAATGCTGGACCGGATGGAGGAAGCCGGCCGCGTCGAACGCCGCCCCGATCCGGCCGACCGGCGGGCCTGGCGGGTTTACCTGACCGATGCCGGGCGAAAGATCATCGATCGGGTCTACCTGTGCATCAACGGGCTCGAGGACGAGATGCTGCTTAACATGAGCGAAGACCAGCGCACGGCCCTTGCCAGTCTGCTGGAAA
>CAWUNP010000243.1:0-3259 GCA_963923805.1 uncultured Novosphingobium sp.
CCAAAAAAGCCGCCGCCAAAGCCAAAGCCGCCCGACCCGCCAATCACGGTCACATCGCTCCCGCCGCCCTGTGGGGTGGGCATATCCGGCAGGGATGGAAAGGCCACGGCCATCGGCATCATGGCGAACTGCTGCTGCAGCGGCGTTGCGCAGGGCACGGTCCGGCTGATGACGCGGCGCGCCTGCCGGGTCGTGGATTTGGCGCAGGACGCGGTGCGGATGATCCGCCGCTTCAGCACGCGCGGGTTGGACCGCACGGCAGTGCGAACCTTGGCGTGTTTGACGTATTGCACCTGGGCCGCCGGGGCTTCCGCGACATGCACCGCTCCGCCGCCAATCACGGCACCGCCAGCAGCAATTGCCGACAACTTCACTAGGGCCATCCGAACCGACATAAGCTCTGCTCTCTTTGCCTTGGGCAAGGGCTGGAATTCGACCTTCGCTAAAGCCGAGACACCCCTATATGCCTAGAAACGCAGAGGAATTGTTAAGGGGCAATCACGTTAACCGCGTTTTTTCGGTCCTGCGTGCCGATTTAGCCGATTGCATCCCCGGCGAACCGGCCGCCTGTCCCAAACTGGAACCAAACCTTGGCCGATTTCCTAATCATCGCAGGGATTTGGCAGCTATTTTCCCGCCGAATCAGCAGAATCGAACAGGCCGCCCTGATTCCCGGCGGGCGGAGCCAGGCCAAGGTGCTGCCAGGCTCGCGCATTGAGGCACCGCCCCCGCGCGGTGCGGGCGATCAGGCCCAGCTGGATCAGGTACGGCTCGATCACGTCCTCGATCGTGTCGCGCGGCTCGGACAGGCCTGCCGCCAGCGTTTCAACGCCAACCGGCCCGCCTTTATAAAGCTCGGCAATCATGGTCAGATAGCGCCGGTCCATTGCATCAAGGCCAAGGTTATCAACCTCAAGCCGGGTCAGCGCGGAATCTGCCTGGCCTTGGGTGATCGCGGCATGGCCCTCGACATGGGCAAAATCGCGCACCCGGCGCAGCAGCCGCCCGGCGATCCGCGGCGTGCCGCGCGAACGCCGCGCAATCTCGCGCGCGCCGGCCGGTTCGATGCCGATACCGAGCAGCCCTGCACCGCGCGTCACCACGCGTTCCAGCTCACTCTCGGTATAGAAGTTCAGCCGCACCGGAATGCCGAACCGGTCGCGCAGCGGTGTGGTCAACAGCCCCTGCCGGGTGGTAGCGCCCACCAGGGTAAAGGGCGGCAGGTCAATCCGCACCGAGCGGGCCGAGGGCCCCTCGCCAATGATCAGGTCCAGCGCGCGATCTTCCATCGCCGGATAGAGCACTTCCTCCACCTGCGGGTTGAGCCGGTGAATCTCGTCGATGAAGAGGACATCCCCCTCTTCCAGATTGGTTAGCAGCGCGGCGAGGTCCCCCGCCTTGGCGATCACCGGGCCAGACGTAGCGCGGAAGCCCACCCCCAGTTCCTTCGCCACGATCTGCGCCAGCGTGGTCTTGCCCAGCCCCGGCGGGCCGAAGAACAGCACGTGATCCATCGCCTCGCGCCGCTGCCGGGCGCTCTCGATAAACACCCGCAGGTTATCCTTCGCTGCCGCCTGTCCGACGAACTCGTCAAGCGACTTCGGCCGCAGCGCGGCGTCAGCGTCCTCGGTCTGACGGGTGGAGGAGAGGAGCGGGTTATCGGTCATCCCGCCACCCGCTTCAGCGCGACGCGGACCAGGTCATTCAGCCCCGCCCCTTCGCCCAGTTCCTCCAGCGCGCGCGAAACAGCATCGGTCGCGACATTGGGCTTGAAACCAAGGTTCTGGAGCGCCGAGACGGCATCCTGGCTGGGCGAGCCGCGCGGCGCGGCGGCGATGGCTGCACCGGCGGCCGAAGGCAGCCCGCCCGCCTTGTCCTTCAGCTCGTTGACAATCCGGCTTGCCAGCTTGGGCCCCACACCCTGCGCGCGGGCGACCATCGCTGCATCGCCCCCAGCACAGGCGCGCTGCAATTCGTCGACCGTCAGCGCCGAAAGCACCGCCAGCGCCATCTTGCTGCCCACGCCTTGAATGCCGGTCAGCAGGCGGAACCATTCGCGTTCCCCGCCGCTGGCGAAGCCGATCAGGCGCATGTCGTTTTCGGAAACCTGCAATTCGGTGTGGACCGTCACCCGATCCCCCCGGACGCCCAGCGCATCGAGCGTGCGGGCGCTGCAATGCACGAGGTAACCGACGCCGTTCACGTCAATCACGGCCCAATCGGGACCAAAATCGTCAAGCAGGCCAGACAGGCGGGCGATCATGCAGGCGGGTTAACCCGCCGCGCCGCGCTCGGCAAGCAAAAGGAACAAGTCGCGAACAGTTATGAACTAGAAGCGCGGCAAGGGGATATCGGCAGCGATCCGGCAGGCAAGCGCCGCCGCACCCACCTGCAACAGCACTTCGCGATCATCAACCCGCCCGGCCACGCGAACCAGATCGCCGAAGGTCAGCGGTCCGGCGCGATCATAATGGCGCGCGGCCCGGGTCAATCGGCTGACCTGGCTGGTGCTGAGGTGGCCGCGCAGGAATTCGGCCGCGCAGCTCGACTGGCTCTCGCTCAGGCCATAGCGCTGCAGCGCGTCCGAGATCTGGTAGCGGCTGGCCATACAGCCCGGCAGGGCCAGGCTTGCCAGCGCGGCGGCGACAAGGGTTCGGTTAAGCGGCATCGGGGTGCTCCTCTTGCTGCCAAAGCAGCACGTTGCGACCCCGTGCCTTAACCCCGGATGGCTAGCCCCGGTTCAAATGAGCGTGGGTGATCGCCACGGCGAGCGCATCGGCGGCATCGGCGCCAACCGGCGTGACGCCGGGCAGCAGCACCTTGAGCATGGCCTGGACCTGCGCCTTTTCCGCCCCGCCGGTGCCCACCACGGCCTTCTTTACCAGCGTCGGCGCATATTCTGCGACCGACAGCCCGGCGCGGGCCAGCGCCAGCAGGCAAACCCCGCGCGCCTGCCCCAGCTTGAGCGTGGACTGGGCGTTCTTGTTGACGAAGACTTCTTCCACCGCGCCCGTTTCAGGGCGGTGGCGCAACAGCACTTCGGTCAGCTCACGATCGAGCACGACCAGTCGCTCGGCCAGCGGCATCTTGGGATCGGTCTTCACCTGACCATTAGCAATGTGGCTGAGCCGGTTGCCGCTCTTGGCGACAATCCCCCAGCCGGTGCAGCTGAGGGAGGGATCGAGGCCGATGATCAGCACTTACTCCCCCTCCCGCCTGCGGGATGGGGCCGGGGGGTGGGTAATGCGCCCAAGCGGGC
>CAWUNP010000244.1:0-3245 GCA_963923805.1 uncultured Novosphingobium sp.
TCCACGGCATCATCCCACGCAGGCGGGCCCCGGTCTGTTCGATCGGATGGGCTTCGGCGGCCTTGCGGGCAGCCTTGAGTTCTGGCTGGCCAGCGCGGTTATCCAGCACGAAGTTCTTCACGAACCGGCCCGACTGGATATCGGCCAGTACGCGCTTCATTTCAGCCTTGGTTTCGGCGGTGATGATGCGTGGACCGGTGGTGATGTCACCATATTCGGCCGTGTTGCTGATCGAGTAGCGCATATTGGCGATCCCGCCTTCATAGAGCAGGTCGACGATCAGCTTGGTTTCGTGGAGGCACTCGAAATAGGCCATTTCCGGCGCGTAGCCGGCTTCGACCAGGGTTTCGAACCCGGCCTGGATCAGGTGGGTGATCCCGCCGCAGAGCACGGCCTGTTCACCGAACAGGTCGGTTTCGCACTCTTCCTTGAAATTGGTTTCGATGATGCCCGAGCGGCCACCGCCCACGCCCGAGGCATAAGCCAGGGCTACGTCCAGCGCATTGCCGGTGGCGTCCTGATGGACGGCCACAAGGCAGGGCACGCCGCCGCCCTTGACGTATTCACCGCGGACAGTGTGGCCCGGGCCCTTCGGCGCGATCATGATCACGTCGATATCGGCCGGGGCTTCGATCAGGCCGAAGTGGATGTTGAGACCGTGGGCAAAGGCGAGGGCCGAGCCGGGCTTCATGTTGCCCTTCAGGTCATTCTCCCAGATCGCAGCCTGGTGTTCGTCCGGGGCCAGGATCATGAGGATATCGGCCCATTTGGCGGCTTCGCTGTTCGACAGGACCTTGAACCCGGCGGCTTCGGCCTTGCGCGCGCTGGCCGAACCGGGGCGCAGCGCGATCGCCACTTCCCTGATCCCGCTGTCACGCAGGTTCTGCGCGTGCGCGTGGCCCTGCGAGCCATAGCCAAGCACGGCGATCTTCTTGCCCGTGACCAGGTTCAGGTCGCAATCGGCGTCGTAATAAACCTTCATGTCAGTCCCATTCTCTTGCAGTGTGCCCCGCGCCTGCCGGGCTGTAGTGTTTGAAATTCAGGCCGCTTCGGCCCCGCGCATCATGCCGACCACCCCGGTGCGGCCTACCTCGACCAGGCCCAGTTCGCGCATCAGCGAGACAAAGCGGTCAATCTTGTCCGGCGTACCGGTCAATTCGAAAATGAAGCTGGAAGTCGTGGTATCGACCACCTTGGCGCGGAACACATCCGCCAGGCGGAGCGCCTCGACCCGCGCTTCACCCACGCCGGCAACCTTGACCAGCGCCAGTTCACGCTCAACGTGGGCGCCCATTTCGGTCAGGTCGATCACCTTGTGGACCGGAACCAGCCGTTCGAGCTGGGCGTGGATCTGGTCGATCACCGCGGGCGGGCCGTGGGTGACGATGGTGATCCGGCTTACCGCATGGTTCTCGGTTATGTCTGCCACGGTCAGGCTATCGATATTATAGCCGCGCGCGGTGAACAGGCCGGCGATCTTGGCCAGGATCCCGGCCTCGTTATCGACGGTGATGGTCAGGACGTGGCGCTCGGCCGCCTGCTGCTGGATCTTCATCATGATCTGCCCCTTACACCAGTGCCTTGGCTTCGTCGTCCATGGTCCCGGCGACGGAATCGCCATAGAGGATCATGTCGGTGTGCGCGGCGCCGCTGGGGATCATCGGGAAGCAGTTGGCTTCTTTGTGGACCAGGCAATCGACGATCACCGGACCCGGATGATCGATCATCGCCTGGATCCCGGCATCAAGCTGGCTTTCATCCTCGATGCGGATGCCCTTCCAGCCATAGGCTTCGGCCAGCCGCACGAAATCGGGCAGGCTATCGGAATAGCTTTCCGAATAGCGGCTTTCATAGGTCAGTTCCTGCCACTGGCGGACCATGCCCATCCACTCGTTATTGAGGATGAACACCTTGACCGGCAGACGGTATTGCGAGGCTGTGCCCAGTTCCTGGATGTTCATCTGGATCGAGGCGTCGCCGGCAATGTCGATCACCAGGCTGTCCGGATTGCCCAGCTGGGCGCCGATCGCGGCGGGCAGGCCATACCCCATCGTGCCGAGGCCGCCCGAGGTGAGCCACTTGTTCGGCGCGAAGAACGGGAAGTACTGCGCCGCCCACATCTGGTGCTGGCCAACTTCGGTGGCGATCACCGGATCGCGGTGCTTGGTCAGCTCATAGAGGCGTTCGATTGCCCGCTGCGGCATGATCGCTTGCTGGTTTGCCGGGTAGGCCAGGCTTTGGCGCGCGCGCCAGCCGTTGATGCGGGCCTTCCACTCGGTCAGGTCCTGCGCCTTGCGATCGCCCCACGCAGCCAGCAACTGCTCCAGCACCAGCGTGCAATCGCCCAGGATCGGCAGATCGACCGGCACGGTCTTGTTGAACGAGGCACGATCGATATCGATGTGGATCTTGGTCGAATTGGGCGCGAAGGCATCGAGGCGGCCGGTCACCCGGTCATCGAACCGCGCGCCGATGCAGACCATCAGATCGGCCTTGTTCATCGCCATGTTGGCTTCATAGGTGCCATGCATGCCCAGCATGCCGAGCCAATCGGCATGATCTGCGGGGAAGGCGCCAAGGCCCATCAGCGTCGAGGTAACGGGTGCGCCGGTCTTCGCCTGCAATTCGCGGAGCAGTTCCGCGGCACGCGGGCCGGAATTGATCACCCCGCCACCGGTGTAGAAAATCGGCGCGCGGGCATTGGCCAGCAATTCGATCGCGCGGGCGATATCCTTGTCGCTGCCGCGCAGGGTGGGGGCGTACCGATTGGGGCGCTGTGGCGCACCATCGGTATAGCTGGCCACCGCGACCTGCACGTCCTTCGGGATGTCGATCACGACCGGGCCGGGGCGGCCCTGGGTGGCGATCTGGAAGGCCTCGTCAATCGTCGCGGCGAGGTCCGACGGATCCTTCACCAGATAGTTGTGCTTGGTGCAGTGCCGGGTAATGCCAACGGTATCGGCTTCCTGAAACGCGTCCGAGCCGATCAGGCCAGTGGCAACCTGTCCGGTGATGACCACCAGCGGGATCGAATCCATGAAGGCATCGGCAATCCCGGTCACCGCATTGGTTGCCCCGGGGCCGGAAGTGACGAGCACAACGCCCGGCTTGCCGGTGGAGCGGGCATAGCCCTCAGCCGCGTGGGCAGCGCCGGCTTCGTGACGGACCAGGATGTGGCGGATGCGCGGATCGGCAAACAGCGCATCGTAAATCGGCAGCACGGCGCCCCCGGGATAACCGAAGAC
>CAWUNP010000245.1:0-3239 GCA_963923805.1 uncultured Novosphingobium sp.
TCAGATGTGTATAAGAGACAGACCTGATGCTGGCAGAACAGGTCATGGCGCTTGCAGACACCGTGGAGGGCGTCGATCCACATCAGCAGGAGCAATTGCGCTTTGCCGCGCGCACGCTGGTCGAGGCCCTGAGCCCGGCGCATTTCCCGGTAACCAATCCGCTCGTGCTGGAAAGGGCCATCGCCACCAAGGGGCAGAGCCTGGCCAAGGGGATGGAGCATCTGCTGGCCGACCTCAAGAAGGGCCAGCTGACCCATGTCGATCCCGACGCTTTCCGGCTGGGTGAGAACCTGGCGACAACGCCCGGCAAGGTCGTTTACCAGACCCCGTTGTTCCAGCTGATCCAGTACAGCCCGACCACGGACAAGGTGCTGGAAACGCCGTTGGTGATCTTCCCGCCGTGGATCAACCGGTTCTACATCCTCGATCTCACGCCCGAGAAGAGCTTTATCCGCTGGGCGGTGGAGCAGGGCGTCACGGTCTTCGTCGTCTCGTGGAAGAGCGCGGACGAGAGCCTCGCCGATCTGACCTGGGACGATTACATCCGTGCGCAGATCGAGGCGATCGATGCCGTGTGCGATCGGCTCGGCGTCAAGGCCACGCACACCATCGGCTATTGCGTCGCGGGGACAACGCTGGCTGCAACGCTGGCCGTCCTGGCCCGCCGCGGCGAGGCGGACAAGGTCAAAAGCGTCACCTTCTTCACCGCTCAGGTCGATTTCGAACAGGCCGGCGAACTCAAGGTTTTCATCGACGACCAGCAGCTGAAAGTGATCGAGCAGCTGGCCGAGGAGCACGGCTATCTCGACGGGCGCTATATGGCGACCACCTTCAACCTGCTGCGGGGCAACGACCTGATCTGGAACTATGTCGTCAAGAATTACCTCTTGGGTGACGACTATCCGGCCTTCGACCTGCTGCACTGGAACGGCGATGTCACCAACCTGCCGGCCAGGTGGCACCGTCAGTACCTGACCGAGCTCTACCGCGACAACCGGCTGGTCGTGCCCGATGCGCTCCACGCCGATGGCACCCCGATCGACCTGACCCGGATCGAGACCCCGGCCTTCGTCCAAGCCGGCCGCGAGGACCATATCGCCCCGGCGGCAAGCGTCTGGCAGATCATGCACCACCTGCGCGGGCCAAAGACCTTCCTGCTGGCCGGGTCGGGTCATATTGCCGGGGTGGTCAATCCGCCTGCTGCCAAGAAGTACCAGTACTGGACCGGCCCGGACGACGCCGAAACCCTTGCCGATTTCGTTGCAGGATCAACCGAGACGCCGGGTTCTTGGTGGCCGCATTGGATCGCATGGCTGCGTGAACAAGGCACGGCTGAAGTGCCGGCCAGGGGCAAGCGCATTCCGGGCGCTAAGGGTGACAAGGTGATCGAGAACGCCCCCGGAAGCTACGTAAAGTCCCGCTAAACCGCTGATTTTCATAATTTTGCTGCACTGCAACAAAAGTCCTTGACTTCGCAGTTGCAATATCTATTTTGTGCACTGCAACATGAGGCCGGAATCGGGTTTTCGGCGCCAGTGCAAAGGATAGACCGATGGCCGACGCCACCGTGAACAAGATCGACGAAGCCAAGGCCGAAGTTCTGGCCGAGAAGGCTTATGCCGCTGCCGCCGCTGATGCGCCGGTCGCGAAGAAGGCCGCCGCTACCAAGAAGCCGGCCGCCAAGAAGATCGCCAAGCCGGCCGCGGCCAAGAAGGTCGCTGCCAAGAAGATTGCAAAGCCTGCCGCCACGAAGGCCGCCAAGGCTGCTCCCCTCAAGTCCAAGGACACCACGATCATGGCCAAGACCCAGCAAGCCGCCGAAGACTTCACCGCCAAGGTGAAGGACGCCGTTGCCGATCTCCAGGAGCGCGCCAAGACCGCCATGGACAAGAGCAACGCCATGTTCGCCGACGCCGGCGAATTCACCAAGGGCAACGTTGAAGCCCTGGTCGAATCGGGCAAGGTGCTGGCCGCTGGCCTGCAGGACCTCGGCAAGGTCTATGTCGAAGACGCCAAGACCGGCTTCGAAACCATGACCGCCGACGTCAAGGAACTCGCCGCCGTCAAGTCGCCGGCCGATTTCTTCAAGCTCCAGGGTGAAATCCTGCGCCGCAACTTCGACGCCGCCATGGCGACCGGTTCGAAGCGCTCGGAAGCCCTGGTCAAGCTGGCCAACGAAGCTTTCGCGCCGGTCCAGAACCGCGTCAGCATCGCGGTCGAAAAGGTCAAGCAGGCCGCCTGAGCGCGGTCGCTCCTCACGGCCCGGTGATCCCTCTCCCCACCGGACCGTGAGCCGAAATCAGCGGGCCGGGCAGCCAATGGGCTGTCCGGCCCGTCTGCTTTGCGACAGGCCGTTTTTGTTTTGGCGCAAGCCTTCGCTTTTTGGTAAGCGCTCGCCGCGCAGAGACTTGTCCTGCTTCACCCGCAATGCGATATTTGTCCGATGGTCCAGCCCATGCCCTTCACCGCCCCTGCCGTCCGCGCCGCCGCGGATGAGGGCGATGGCGATTCGGGCGGACAGGGCCAGATCGGCATCGCCACCAAAACCCGCGCCAAGCCGAAGAAGCCAAGCCAGTTCAAGGTCTTGATGCTGAACGACGATTACACGCCGATGGAATTCGTCGTGATGGTCCTCAAGCGCTTCTTCAACATGGACCTGGAACAGGCGACTCGGGTGATGCTCCACGTCCACCAGCGCGGCGTCGGCGTCTGCGGCATTTTCACCTATGAAGTGGCCGAGACCAAGGTGAACCAGGTGATGGACTTCGCCCGCCAGAACCAGCACCCGCTGCAGTGCACGCTGGAAAAAGCCTGAGCGGCTAGGCCACTGCCGTCCCGAACAGGCGGCCGATGGCCCAGGTGGCGGCCATGGCAGCCACCCCCCAGAATGCGACGCGCAGCACGCCGCGGCCCATCGGTGCTCCGCCCGCGCGTGCGCCAACCGCGCCGAGCAGCATCAGGAACAGCAGGGCCGAAACCGAAACGCCGATCACCAGCTGCCCCAGCGGCAAGACCACGGCCGCGCCGAGCGGCAGGGCTGCACCAACCGCAAAGGTTGCGGCAGAGGTCAGCGCGGCCTGAACCGGGCGGGCGCGGGTCATCTCGGCCAGGCCCAGCTCGTCCCGGGCGTGCGCGCCGAGCGCGTCATGTTTCATCAGTGCGGTCGAAACCTGGTCCGCCAGATCGGCCGAAAGCCCCCGGCCGCGATAGATCGCCGCCAGTTCCTCGTGCTCGAACTC
>CAWUNP010000246.1:0-3234 GCA_963923805.1 uncultured Novosphingobium sp.
CGCATCATTTCCCCAAATCGGGCCATGTCGCGCAGCACGGGATTAAGTCCACCACCGGCAAAGGGCATTCCGGTCGAATCGGTCAGGAAGTCGGCGTCCTGCTCCATTCCCAGCGGCGCCCAGATTCGCTCTGACAGCACCTGGTCGAGTCGCTTGCCTTCGGTGCGCGCCACAATCCAGCCGAGCACCTCGGTATTGCAGGTCCGATAGGTGAACCGCTCCCCGTGTTCGCCATTTTTGCGAATCGTCGGGAGAAACGCGTAGACGTCACCCGGCCCGGCATAGCCGGGCGCGCGAGGGGTGAGGCCAAGGGCATTGCTCATCGCCCCGATGCCGGAACCGGGATCGGTATATTCTTCCGAGAAGTCGAGCGCGGTGGTCATGTCCATGACCTGCTGCAGCGTCGCATCGGCAAAGCCGCTGTCGGACATTTCGGGAAGCAGCTGCGCCACCGGCGCAGTCGGATCGAGCCGCCCCTCCTGCACCAGCATTTCGGCCAGGGTGCCAACGAAGCTCTTGGTCACGGAGAAGGCGATATGCGGCGTGTCACGGCGGGTTACGCCAAGGTAGCGTTCGTAAACGATCGTACCCCGGTGCAGCACCAGCACGGCATCGGTGAAATTGACCGCCAGCGATTCTGCCCACGTCAACGCGCGGCCATCGTCCATCGCCTTGAAGGTGACGGCATCGATATCATCGCGCAGCGCCACCGGCAGATCCCAGACCGGGCCATAGCCGCGCGAAACCCGCGCCGTGGGCAGGAATTCGCGCATATGCGAATAGGCGTAGCGGTGGGTCGGGAAGCGCATGTGATCGGCCCGACCCCACGCCAGCCGCTTGTCCGGCGCGGGCGGCAGCCCCTGCATCCAGCCCATGGCGACGGGATTAGACGAATGGGCATCAAGGATCTTGTCAGGCACTGCGCTCTCCGGCTTATGTTCTGCCGGGGACTGTGCCTCAGGAAAGCCGGTTGCGGAAGTCCTCGTAGTCAAACCGCCTGATGCACTCGAGTTGGTCGGTCTCGCTGTCCCACAGCCAGATCGAAGGCAGCGGCACCCCGTTGAAAGTGGTGGTCTTGACCATCGAATAGTGCGCCTGATCGAGGAAGGCGAAGCGCTGGCCGACGCGCGGCCCTTCGGCGAAGCGATAGTCGCCAATCACGTCACCGGCGAGGCACGAAGGCCCGCCCAGCCGCACTGCACCGCCCGCGCCCTCATCGACGTCGGCACCGATTTGCGGCAATTCACCCAGCATCGCCGGACGATAGGGCGCCTCGATCACGTCGGGCATATGGCAGGTCGCGGAAATGTCGACGATTGCCACCGACATGCCATTCTCGCCAAGATCGAGCACCGTGCCGACCAGAATCCCGGCATCAAGCGCCACGGCCTCGCCGGGCTCAAGATAGACCTCGGCTCCGGTATCGTCTTTCAGGTCCTGCAGGAATTCAACCAGTTCATCGCGCTGGTAATCGGCCCGGGTGATGTGGTGCCCGCCGCCGAGGTTGATCCACTTGATCTCGCCGAAGTAGGGCTCAAGGTAATCGAAGGCCACATCCCAGGTGCGCTTCAGGGGCTCAAGATCCTGTTCGCACAAGGTGTGCATGTGGATCCCGTCGACCAGTGCCATGTGCTCTGCGGTCAGCTGGTCAATCGGGAAGCCCAGCCGCGAGTGCGGCGCGCAGGGATCATAGCGCGGCACTTCGCCTTCGGGGTGCAGCGGATTGACCCGCAGCCCGATGTCAAAGCTTTCACCCCGCGCCCGCGCTGCCTCGATAATCGCCGAACACCGGATGATCTGCTGCGGCGAATTGAAGATCACATGGTCTGACAGGCGCAGGATCTCGTCGAGGTCCTCTGGCTTGTAGGCGGCGCAATAGGTCGCGATCTCGCCATCGTAGAACTCGCTGGCCAGCCGCGCTTCCCACAGCCCCGAGGTGCAGACCCCGTCGAGATACTCGCCGACAATCGGCGCGACCGACCACATCGAGAAGGCCTTGAGCGCCGCCAGCACCTTGATCCCGGCCCGGTCGCGCACGTCCGCCAGCACGGCCAGATTGGCCCGCAGCTTCGCGGCATCAACCACGAAGGCAGGACTATCGACGCGCGACAGGTCGAACTGGGCAAAGGCCCCGGGATCGCCGGCTCTGGTTTCCATACCGCTCTTTCGTCATTCCCGCGAAAGCGGGAACCCAACTCCCGCCGCCGCGTCCAGATCGACCCTCTGGAGATGGGTCCCCGCTTTCGCGGGGATGACAGACCAATTTGTGTCGCCGATTAAAAGTCCAGCGGCCCCGCCAGTTCCTTGACCTGCCACGGCAGGCCCTGGGTGTTCAGCATGTCCATGTAGGGATCGGGATCCATCTGCTCCATGTTGAACACGCCCTCGCCGCGCCAGGCGCCGGTCAGCATCATCGCCGCGCCGATCATCGCCGGAACGCCGGTGGTATAGCTGATCGCCTGGTTCCCGGTTTCGTGGAACGCCTCTTCGTGATCGCAGATGTTGTAGATGTAATAGGTCTTCTCACCCGACCCATCGAGCGCCATGCCGGTGGCGATGTCGCCGATGTTGGTCTTGCCCTTGGTCGTCGGCCCCAGCGTTTCCGGCTTGGGCAGCACGGCGGCCAGGAACTGCAGCGGCACGATATCCTTGCCCTGGTAGTTGATCGGCTCGATCCCGGTCATGCCCACGTTCTGCAGCACGGTCAGGTGGTTGATATAGGCATCGCCGAAGGTCATCCAGAAGCGGCCGCGCTCCAGTTCCGGCAGGAACTTGGCCAGGCTTTCCAGCTCTTCGTGATACATCAGGTACATGTTCTTGGGACCAACGCCCTCGAACTCGAAATTCTGGCGGATCGTCATGGCCGGGGTTTCAACCCATTCACCCTGGTTCCAGTGGCGCGCCGGGGCGGTCACTTCGCGGATGTTGATTTCCGGGTTGAAATTGGTGGCAAAGGCCTGGCCGTGATCACCGCCGTTGCAATCGAGAATGTCGAGCGTGCGGATCGTCTTCAGCTTGTGCTTCTTGAGCCACATCGCGAAGACCGAGGTGACCCCCGGATCGAAGCCCGAACCGAGCAGCGCCATCAGGCCCTTTTCCTTGAATCGGTCCTGATAGGCCCACTGCCAGCTGTATTCGAACTTCGCCTCGTCCTTGGGCTCGTAGTTCGCGGTGTCGAGGTAATCGACGCCGGCGGCCAGACAGGCGTCCATGATCGGCAGGTCCTGATAGGGC
>CAWUNP010000247.1:0-3227 GCA_963923805.1 uncultured Novosphingobium sp.
ATGCGATCGATCTGGCCAATTTCGATGCGGCCGAGATTGGCAAAAACCCGTTCTTCTGCCCCGATGCGGCGGCGGCAATGCGCTGGGAAAAGATCGTGGATGAAGCACGGCTGGCAGGTTCGTCAGTCGGCGCGGTGGTCGAATGCGTGGCAACCGGCGTTCCGGCGGGTTGGGGCGCGCCGCTCTATGCCAAGCTCGATTCAGAATTGGCTGCCGCGATGATGAGCATCAATGCGGTCAAGGGCGTGGAAATTGGCGATGGCTTTGCCGCTGCCCGCCTGCGCGGTGAGGACAATGCCGATCCGATGCGGCCGGGTGCGGGCGGGCCAGAGTTCCTGGCCAACCACGCCGGCGGGATCGCTGGCGGCATTTCCACCGGCCAGCCGGTCAAGGTGCGGGTGGCCTTCAAGCCGACCAGCTCGATCCTGACCCCGGTCGAAACCATCGACCGCGACGGCGGCGCAACCGAGATCCGCACCAAGGGCCGCCACGATCCCTGTGTGGGCATTCGCGGCGTGCCGGTGGTCGAGGCGATGATGGCGCTGGTCCTGGCGGACCAGAAACTGCTCCACCGCGGGCAGTGTGGTTGAGCGGGAACACTACTGTCATCAATCCCGCTCGTGCTGAGCTTGTCGAAGCATTGTCCGTCTTGCTTCTGGCATATGCCAAACAAGAACGGTGCTTCGACAAGCTCAGCACGAGCGGGTTAAGGGGCGGCTAAAGTTGCGGGGAGGAATTCAACCCCGCAACACTGCCCCCAGCTTTGCCGCTGAGGTGGTGATCGCTTCGGCGATCCCCTTGAGATCCGCTTCGGTATAGCTCTTCTCATCCGGCTGCAGCGTCACTTCGACCGCCAGTGACTTCTGGCCTTCGGGCACGCCCTGACCGCGGAAATCATCGAACAGGCGGACGCTGACGATGTTAGCCTTGTCCGCGCCCTTGACCGCGCGGATCAGATCCCCGGCGGGCAGCTTGGCATCGACCAGGAAGGCAAAATCGCGCGTGACTGACTGCAGCGCGGGCGGGGCATAGGCCGTGCGGGCAAATCCACTCGCGCCGCGTTTTGCCGGGATGGCATCAAGGAACAGCTCAACCGCGGCAACCGGGCCATCGACATCGAACTGCTTGAGCAGAGCCGGGTGGAGTATGCCGAAGCGGGCCAGCACGGTCTTGGGGCCAAGCCGCAGGGTGGCCGACTGGCCGGGATGGAATTGCGCCCCGGCTTCGCCCATCACCTGCAGGTTATCGACCGGCGCACCGGCTTCGGCCAAGAGGGCGAGTGCCTCTGCCTTGGCATCGAACGCGTCAAAGCTCTGCGCTTTGCCGCTCGCCCAGCCGCGCGGGGTCTTTTCGCCCGCCAGGACCACACCGAGCGTCAGACGCTCATCGCTGTGGCCGCCTTCACCGCGCAGGTAGCGACGGCCGAGCTCGAACAGGCGCAGGCCGCTGGCGCCGCGATCGGCATTACGCTTGGCCGCAGACAGCAGCCCGGGCAGCAGCGACGGGCGCATCACCTTCAGGTCTTCGCTGATCGGGTTGGCCAGGCTCCAGACCTCGCCCTCGGCAAAGGCTGCAGCCTCGCTCTCCGGCAGGAACGACCAGGTAACGGCCTCGTTGAGACCGCGGGCTGCAGCGGCCCGGCGCAGCTTGCGCTCCAGCTTTTGGGCCGGGGTTGCAGTCGGGCGGGCGACGCCGTCCACACGCGGCAGGGCCACGCTGGTGACGTTGTCCAACCCATGAATGCGGACCACTTCCTCGACCAGATCCGGCGCGCCGTCCACGTCGGGCCGCCAGCTCGGGACAGTCACGTTCCACTGCGCATCGGCGGTGAAGCCCAGCGCGGCCAGGATTTCGCGCTGACGTTCAGCCGGGATGGATACGCCGCCAAGGCCTTCGGCCAGCGCGGTGTCATAGGCCACGATCTTGGTTCCCGCGGGCGGGGTGCCAGCCTGGATCACTTCGCTCGGTTCACCGCCGCAGATCTCGACGATCAGTTCGGTCAGGATCGCCAGACCGGCATCAAGGAATGCCGGATCAACGCCGCGTTCAAACCGGGCGCGGGCGTCCGAAGTCAGGTTCAGCGCGCGGCCAGTCTCGCCGATGCGGACCGGATCGAAATAGGCGACTTCGAGCAGCACGTCGGTCGTCGTTTCCGAGCAGCCCGAATGCTCGCCGCCCATGATCCCGGCAATATCATGCACGCCCTTGTCATCGGCGATCACGGTCATCGCCGAAGTCAGCGAGTATTCCTTGCCGTTGAGCGCCAGCACCGTTTCGCCATCGGTCGCACGGCGAGCAAAGATCGCGCCGGTGAGCTTGGCCAGGTCATAGGCGTGGGCCGGGCGGCCATAGGCCAGCATGACATAGTTGGTGATGTCGACCAGCGCTGAAATCGGACGCTGGCCAGCGCTGAGCAGGCGGTCCTGCATCCACTGCGGTGAGGCGCCGTTCTTCACGCCGCGGATCGCGCGGCCGAAGAAAGCCGGGCAGCCTTCGGGATCATCGGTGCGGATCGGCAGCGGGCAGGGGAAGCTGCCGGGCACGGCCTGAACGGCGATCGGCTTCAGCGTGCCAAGTCCGGCCGCGGCCAGATCGCGGGCAATGCCATAAACGCCCATGCAATCCGGCCGGTTCGGCGTGATCGCCACGTCGAACACCGGATCGGACCCGTGGTAATCGGCAAAGGCCGTCCCCACAGGGGCATCGGCCGGCAGTTCGATGATCCCGTCATGATCGTCGCCCAGCTCCAGCTCGCGCGTGGAGCACATCATGCCATTGCTTTCCACGCCGCGGATTGCGCTCTTCTTGAGCTCGAACCTGCCAGCGGGGACAACCGCACCCGGCAGGCCGAGCACGCCGACCAGGCCCGCGCGGGCATTGGGCGCGCCGCAGACAACCTGCAGCGGGGTGCCATCACCGGTGTCGACCGTCAGCACCTGCAGCTTGTCGGCATTGGGGTGGCGCTCGGCGGTGAGCACCTTGGCCACCTTGAACCCGGCGAGCTTGGCGGCGGGATCCTCGATCCCTTCGACCTCAAGCCCGATCGCGTTGAGCTTGGCGGAAATCTCCTCGACCGAAGCGCTCGTGTCGAGGTGGTCCTTGAGCCAGGAAAGCGAAAACTTCATGGTGCCGCCCTCCTCAAGCCGCAGTGCCGACGCCGCCCGACAGGGTCGGCACGTCGTTGGGGTTGAAGCCATAGCTGTCTCTTATACACATCTGACGCTGCC
>CAWUNP010000248.1:0-3220 GCA_963923805.1 uncultured Novosphingobium sp.
TCTGCGATTGCAACAGTCCTCATTTCCGCTCCGCCCGCGACGCTGCTTGACGGCGTGCGGCGCCGACGCCCCGATCTGCAGATCGCCCCCCTCGAAGAGGGCCTGCCCATTTCGCCGGATGGTCCAGTGTGGTGCTTCGTGGACTGGTTGCTCCCGGATCGGTCTGGTCTGGAGATGGTCCGGACCCTGCGTGAGGCCCGGTCCACGCGGGAAAGCCACATTACCATGGTGCTCGAAAGCAGCGAACCGGAAGACAAGCGCCGCGCACTGCGCGCCGGCGCGGATGATTATCTGGTGGGCCCGCTCAATGCCGAGCGCCTGCTCGAACGACTGGCGACCTATGAAGCCGCACCCTCCGCGCCGATCGCCCCGCGCCGCCGGCTTACCCATGGCGAACTCTTGCTGGATCTCAATGCACACCAGGTTCGCTATCAGGGCCGGTTGCTGACCCTGCGGCCCAACGAGCTGCGGCTGCTGGCGCACTTCCTTGAGCATCCTGACCAGGTCTTCTCGCGCGCCGCCCTGATCGAGCGGATCGGCAAGGATAGTGACGTCAGCGATGAACGCACGGTCGATGTCTGGGTAGGACGGCTGCGGCGCGCGCTGGTCGCGCAGGGTGCGCCTGATCCGCTGCGCACAGTCCGTTCGGCCGGCTATGTGCTGGATTCGCTTTCAGCCCAGGATTAGCCAATCGGGGGAATTAGCCTCCGCGCCGCTTGCCCCGGCGGCGTTCTGGCTGCATAGGCCCGCACGAATCCTCCGTTTCCAGACCGAAAGGCCGCCCATGAAGGTCCGCGTATTCGTCAGCCTCAAGAACGGGGTGCTCGACCCGCAGGGACGCGCCATCCACCACGCGATTGAAGGCCTGGGCATCCACGGCGTGCAGGATGTGCGCGCCGGCAAGATGATCGAACTGGAAGTCGATGCCAGCGTCACCGACGCCCAGCTTGAAGAAATGGCCAGCAAGCTGCTGACCAACACCGTGATCGAGAATTACCGCATCGAACGGGTGCAGCCGTGAGCTTCCGCTCAACCGTGATCACCTTCCCGGGTTCCAACTGTGACCGGGACATGGCCGATGCGCTGGAGAAGGTCTCCGGCACCGCGCCGCACCGCGTCTGGCACGGCGACGCCGTCCTGCCCGACGGGCTGGACTTCATCGCCCTGCCCGGTGGCTTTTCCTATGGCGACTATCTGCGTTCCGGCGCGATGGCGGCGCGCAGCCCGATCATGCAGGCGGTGATTGCCGCGGCGGGCAAGGGCGTGCCGGTGCTGGGCGTCTGCAACGGCTTTCAGGTGCTGACCGAGGCCGGACTGCTGCCGGGCGCGCTAATGCGCAATGCCGGGATCCGCTTCGTTTGCCGCGAAGTGAAGCTGACGGTCGAGAACGCCGAGAGCCTGTTCACCGCAGGTTACAGCGCCGGTCAGGAAATCGTGATCCCGGTTGCCCACCACGATGGCAATTACTTCGCCGATGCTGAGACGCTGGACCGGCTGGAAGGCGAAGGCCGCGTGGCATTCCGCTATGCCGAACCGGTCAACGGTTCGGCTCGCGACATTGCCGGCGTGCTCAATGCTGCGGGCAACGTGCTGGGCATGATGCCGCACCCGGAACGGATGATCGAGGCGGCACAGGGCGGCACCGATGGCCGGGCACTGTTCGAAAGCGCCGTGCGCGGGCTGGTCGGGGCCTAGGGCCGCGTTCAGCTGACCTGCCGCAGGTTGGACTTGGTGAACAGCCCCAGCGCCTCTTGCGCGGTCATGGGCCGGCCATAGTAATAGCCCTGGATCTTGCGGCAGCCGAGCCCGCAGATGATCGATAGTTCGCGCTCGGTCTCAACCCCTTCGGCCGTGGTCGACATTTCCAGGCTTTCCGCCATAGCCACCACGGCGCGGATAATGGCCAGGCTTTCCGGGTTCCCGGCGGCTAACCCCACATCAAAGTCTCAAAGGTTTGTTATATGGAATTGACGTGACCCCCTGATTTTCCTCCAAGCTTGATTAGAGTCCGGCCCATTGGAAGGACGGACAGATGAAGCGAACGAGGTTTACGGAAGAGCAGATCATTGGCGTGCTGAAGGAAGCGGAGGCGGGTGCGAAGACCGCCGACCTGGCACGGCGTCACGGAGTGTCGGAAGCGACGATCTACAACTGGAAGGCCAAGTATGGCGGTCTGGAGGTGTCGGATGCGAAGCGGTTACGAGCGCTTGAGGACGAGAACACCAAGCTGAAGCGGCTGCTCGCCGAGGCTATGCTGGACAACGCCGGCCTGAAGGATCTGCTCGCAAAAAATTGGTGACGCCCGCTGCCAAGCGAGAGGCGGTCGCGCGTCTCCAGGCCTTCCTGGGGATGAGCGAGCGGCGGGCGTGTCGTGTCATAGGCGCTGACCGGAAGAGCATGCGCTACCGGTCCCAGCGGGATGACGATGCCGAGGTTCGGTCGAAGCTGCGCGAGTTGGCGCAGAAGCGGCGCCGGTTCGGCTATCGCCGTCTGCATATCCTGCTGCGGCGAGAGGGTATTGTGATCAACCGGAAGAAGACCCAGCGGCTCTACCGGGAGGAGAAGCTGGCGGTTCGGCGGCGGCGCAATCGGCGTCGTGCCATTGGTGCACGGGCGCCAGCCCCCGTCCTGGCGCTGCCCAACCAGCGCTGGAGCCTGGACTTTGTGCACGATCAGCTCGCGTCAGGCCGCCGGTTCCGGGTTCTGAACATCGTCGATGACGTGACCCGGGAGTGCCTGCGTGCAGAGCCGGATACCTCGATCTCAGGTCGCCGGCTCGTGCGCGAACTGACCGATCTCATCGCTGAACGTGGCAAGCCCGGCATGATCGTCAGCGACAACGGCACGGAGCTGACGTCCAATGCCGTGCTCGCATGGTGTGGGGAGGTCGGCGTCGAATGGCATTACATCGCGCCGGGCAAGCCGATGCAGAACGGCTACGTCGAGAGCTTCAACGGCCGCATGCGCGACGAGTTGCTCAACGAGACTCTGTTCCTCAGCATGGACCATGCTCGTGTCCAGATCGCGGCATGGGTGGAGGACTACAACCACGAACGGCCACACTCAGCCCTTGGCTACGAAACCCCGGCGGCCTTCGCCGCCGAACTGCATAAGCAATGGCCTGCTCCGCTACGCCCTACGGGCTCCGCTGCACAGGCCATTGCTTACCCTGCGCTCATGCGCAACAAAGCCGCCCGGCTCTAATCCCAGCTGGTGGAAA
>CAWUNP010000249.1:0-3204 GCA_963923805.1 uncultured Novosphingobium sp.
GTCAGATGTGTATAAGAGACAGATTTTGACCAAAGCTGCGATCGCAACGATCCAGACCACGGCTGTCCAGAAACTCATTTCCATATTCCCCTTCCCAATCCCGGCCTCAGTTCTTTGCGCCGTCAGGCAGCTGGCGCAGCGCCTCGATCTGGCTGGTCAGGCCGTAACCGCTGTCGGTCACGATCCGCTCAACGTTGGCCAGCCGGTCCTTGACCGAGCCAAGTTCGGCGCGCAGCTGCGCATTTTCCTGGCTGAGCAGCTTGATCCGTTCGCCATCTTCGCTGGTGGTCCGGGGGTATACAGCCTGCCCCCAGGCACCGCTCAGCGGATAGCCGTTCTTGATTTTGATCCGGCTGGAATAGATCGTCCCGGCAATCGAGACAGCCACGATGAAGGCTGCCGTGGGCGCCAGAATGGCGAGCAGCTGAATGGTCTGATCAGCAGTCATTTGTGTGCATCCTCAGTCGGCGTATCACGCAGCGCCTCGATCTGGGCGGCGACGTTCACGCTCTTGTCGGTCACGATCCGCTCCAGCACCTTCACCCGGTCGGCGAAGTGGGCCAGCTGCTCGCGAAGTTCGGCGTTCTCGGCCTTCAGTGCCGCAGTGGCAGTACTGTCAGTCCGCGGTGACTTGCCGCCCCATTCGTCCTCTAGCGGGTAGCCGTGCTTGGCGCGGATCCAGTTGTTGATCAGCCAGCCGGCGGTGGAGATGGCGATGATCAACACGACAAAGGGAGGGAGTCCGAATTCCATCAGCGGGCCTCCTGCTTGCGGTTGTCGAGCAGAGCCTCGACCTTGCGGGCATCGCGCAGCGCTTCGATCTGGCTGGCGACATCATAGCCCTTGTCGGTGACGATCCGTTCAAGGACGCGGACGCGTTCCTCTAGATCAGCGTTGTTGGTAGCGTAGAGCGCGGCCTTCTCGGCGGCTGCCTGGGCCGTGATTTCGGCCATCTTGCGCTGGTGCTTGGTCCAGATCGCGACGATCGGGATGCTGCAGCCAAAGATGATGCCAAAGATCGGAATCAACTCGCCCATGATCAGGCTTCCTTTCAGCCAGTCCTAGCGCAGGCGTTCGATTTCTTCGGACAGGCGCGGGTTGGATGAGACGTAGTGCAGCTCGATATCGGCCAGGCGGCGGTCCAGTTCGCGGAATTGGGCGCGCACTTCGCGGGCGGTACGGGTCGGCGACTGGCGCACGCCCTGCCAGAACTTCTGCTCCTGCCGGTCGCTGTAATAGAGGTGCTGCGGCTTGCGCTCGGCAAAGATGCCCAGGCCCAGGTAGATCAGCGGCAGGAAGCCCACGCCCATCAGCGTCAGGGCAACCGCGCCCAAGCGGACCCACAGCACGTCAACCCCGGTGTAATCGGCAATCCCGGCGCAGACGCCCATGAACTTGCCATTGATCTTGTCGCGATAGAATTTGGTGCGCGGCGTGTTCACTGGCCGGTCCTCCCCTTGCTGGCAATCATGCGGTCGAATTCGCGTTGGCCGCGGTCATCAAGCCGCCCGCCAAGCTCACGTTCATTGGCAAGCCGCTGCGGCTGAAAACCGGGGTTGTCTGCCGAAACCAGCCGCTCAACCGTTTCGACGCGGTCCTGCAGGCGGCGCGCCAGGCTGTAGAGTTCCTCCAGCATGGCCTCGTCATCGGTGGTCAGCGTCGCGGCGGTTTTCCAGCGCGTGACATAGTGCAGGATGATCCAGGGAAGGCCGACAAAGATTGCAAGGATCGCAACCAAAGGGATCAGGTTTTCCATGGCTCAGGCCTCCTTGCTGCCGTCAGCGTCGCCCGAGAGAGCCCGCTTCATGGCTTCCAGTTCCTCATCGATCTTGTCCTGACCGGCGAGGGCGGCAATTTCGTCAGCCAGACTGGGCTTGCTGGTCCCGTCGGCCAGGCCCAGCGCATCGGCGCGGCCCTCGGCATAGTCGACGCGGCGTTCCAGCTGGTCGAACCGGGCCATCGCCTCGTCGACGCGTTCGCTGGCCAGCAGCGTGCGCAGCTTGACGCGGTTCTCGGCGCTTTCGAGGCGGGCCGCGATCGCGGTCTGGCGGCTGCGGGCTTCGCGCAGGCGGTTCTGCAGCTTTTCGATGTCCAGCTCATAAGCGCGCAGCGCATCGTCGAGCACGGCAATCTCGGCCTTGAGCTGGTCGGCCATGTCGGCGGCCTTCTTCTTTTCGACCAGGGCCGCGCGGGCCAGGTCCTCGCGGTCCTTCGACAGGGCGAGCTGGGCCTTTTCCGCCCAGTCAGCCTGCAGTCGGTCGAGCTTCACCGTGTGGCGATGCATTTCCTTCTGGTCGGCGATGGTGCGGGCGGCGCTGGCGCGGACTTCGACGAGCGTTTCTTCCATCTCGAAGATGATCATCCGGATCATCTTTTCCGGATCGTCCGCCTTGTCGAGCAAGTCGGTGAAATTGGCGGCGATGATATCACGGGTGCGGCTGAAAATGCCCATCCAGGGAACTCCGAAAGAAGACGATGTTGATGCGGTCGGGGTAGGGGACCGGCGCAGGCGCTCCACTTCGCTGTCAAAGCGGGAAGTGCGCTGCCCTGCGCCGGAAAGGGTCTGGGCCGGAGCTTCGCGGCGAGGGGACTGGGTACCGCCAGCGGGGGAATCGGAAGCGTCCGGCCCAAGGGGGGAAAGAGGATCGTTCACAGGGTCGCTCACCGCGTCAGGCCTGCTGGGCCGCGGCATGCTGTTCGGCAGCGGCGATTGCCGGTGCGCGGTCCAGCTGCTGGGCCAGGACGAAGACATTCATCGCCAGCATCGCGGCGACCGAAGCCAGGATGGCCTTATCGAGCTTGGAGCGCTGGGAAAGAGGCTTGCCGAACATGACAGGTGTCCTTGATTGGAGTTGCTCACCACTCAGCAAGCAGCGTGCCAATTGCGATTTTGTGCGGAAATATGCGGTTTTCTCTGACAATTCGACCAATGGCACGCGGTGTATATTGCGCAGGGTTGGGAAATTTCGCTATGTGTTGGGAATGGAGCGGGATGTGCAGTTCATTGGCCAGTCGGGAGCCTTCCTCGATGCGGTCGAGCGCACCAGCCGCGCAGCGCCGCTGCGCCGGCCGGTGCTGGTCATCGGTGAGCGCGGGACCGGCAAGGAGCTGATCGCCGAGCGGCTCCATCAGTTGAGCAAGCGCTGGGCCGAGCCGCTGGTTACCCTGAATTGCGCCGCGCTGCCGGAAACGCTGATCGAGGCG
>CAWUNP010000250.1:0-3186 GCA_963923805.1 uncultured Novosphingobium sp.
AGCCATGGGTTTCCGGCTAGCCCAACCGGCAGGCGCTGAGAAGGGGCGGCCTGCGGCTTTTCACGGCTTTGCAGGCGGGCCGTGCTGGGCCATGATCGGGGCATGCTTGCAATCATCTGGCACAGCCGCACCGGCGCCGCACGTACGCTTGCCGAAGCCGCCCATGCAGCAACCGGCGGGCGGTCTGTGCTGCTGCCGGCCGAACAGGCACAGGTCGATGATCTGATCGCGGCATCGGGCTATCTGTTCGCCTGCCCCGAAAACCTTGGATCGATGAGCGGTGCGATGAAGGAATTCTTCGATCGCACCTATTATTCCCTGCTCGGCGGCATTGCCGGGCGGCCCTATGCCACGATCATTGCGGCCGGCAGCGATGGACAGGGCGCCCAGGCGCAGATTGACCGGATTGTCACGGGCTGGCGGCTGCGGCGGGTGGCAGAGCCGCTCATCGTCAACCTTGCGGCGCAGAGCCCGGCCGAAATTCTGGCTCCGAAGTTCGTGCCGGCCCCGGCCTGTGCCGCCGCGGCCGAACTTGGTGCGGCGCTTGCCGAAGGCCTTGCGGCGGGGATTTTTTGACCTTTGCCGAAGCCACGCGGACAAATCTGGTCCGAAGTTGAGGCATCTGGCCGGTAAGGACTCGACGAGCCGCGCCTAAAAATGCCAGACATTTTACGATCTTGGGGGAATGGTCATCAAACGGCAGCGCGATAATCCCGGCAATGAAGAGGCGCCAAGGCTGTGTCTGGTCTTTGCTCCTGGAACCCGGCCGGATCTGGCGGCGCTTGCCACCCTGGCCGGAACAAGCGGCGGAGCGCCGGGATCAGACTTTTCCGTTTCGCACAGCGGCGGTCGCGGCGAATGGGCCGAACTGCTTGTCGACGGCCTGACATTTGACTGCACCGGTCTGGCTCCCGGCCCGGATCAGCCGCAGCCGCCGGTCGGTTTGCCGGTGGGCTTGCGTTCTATGCCCGCGGGTGAGGTTCTGGCCGTGGTTCCAGGCCCGCATCTGGCCGGCGGGGCCGGCGTGCTGCCGGTGCTGCGCGGGATCGCGGGGCTGGGGGCCAGGCTGGCCACCCTCCCGGGGGTGCTGGCAGTGGTCTGGACCCCGGCGGCAGCCTGGGTTGCGCCGGAGCTTTTCCAGCGATCAGTGGATGAATGGCTTTCCGGTGGGGCGTTCCCCGCGCTTGTCCTGATTGCGCTGGAGCGAGAGCGGAATGGCGCGATGGCGTCACGCGGGCTGCAATTGCTCACCGGGCAGGAATTGCGCTTTGAACCGGACAAGCGGATGCAAAGCGCGGCAATGGCGCGGCTGGCGGTGCGGCTGGTGCATGAACTGGTTCATGCCGAACCGCTGACTGAACATCGGGATTTCGAGGGGCCGGGGGGTGAACACCTGCTGGCGGTTCCCGTGCGCGGCGGCACGCAGATCCGGATCCTGCTCAGCGGGCTTGGTCCATCGCAATGACCGGGCTGCGGGCGGGCGATCGTAACTGGTTGCCATTCCGCGCGGTCAATCTTCGCGATCGTCCCGGCTTTGATCCCGGAATGCAGCGCCATCATCTGCTGCCGATGCAACTGCTGCGCCAGGTTGGCACGGCGGATCTGTTCCGCGCTGTCGGGCGGGAACGGCTGCGGTTTGATGACTTTCGCCGCAACGGGCTGTTGCTGCCGGCAACCGATCGTTCGGCCCTGCGGGTGGGACTGCCCCTGCATCGCGGCCCCCATCGCAGCTATAATGAGCTGGTCAGCGAACGGGTTGGGCAGATTGAAGCGGGCTGGGCACGCCATCGATGTGCCATGCCGCGGGTGGCCGTTTGCGATGCGGTGATCCGGCTGGAACTGCTCCAGCGCGCGCTGCGCCGCCGCTTGCTGGATCAGCGCCGGCGACTGGTGTTAAGCAGCAAGGACCCGCTGGGGACCGGAACAGACTTTACCGAGCTGGATGCCCTGGTGGATGAGCTGTGGCCCGCCACCGAGGTGAGCGGGCCATAGCAAACTTAGGCGAGGGCCATCCGGGCCTTGGCGGCCAGTTCGGCGCGGGCGCGGTTGTACTCGGCTTCCATGCGGTCGACGCGCTCGGCCACGGTTTCCACCGCCTTGACCGCGTTGATCCCCTGGCCAGAACCCCAGATGTCCTTCCAGGCCTTGGCTTCGGTATTGCCGCCCGAACCGAAGTTCATCTTGCTCGGATCGCTCTCCGGCAGGTTATCCGGATCGAGCCCGGCGGCGACGATCGAGGGGCGCAGGTAATTGCCGTGTACCCCGGTGAAGAGGTTCGAATAGACGATATCCTCGGCCTTGCTGGCGACGATGCTCTCCTTGTAGCCGTCAACCGCATTGGCTTCTTTGGTCGCGATCCACGGGGTGCCGATATAGGCGAAGTCTGCGCCCATCGCCTGGGCGGCGAGGATGGAATGGCCGCACGAGATCGAGCCCGAAAGCGCCACCGGGCCATCGAACCATTCGCGGATTTCCTGCATCAGCGCGAAGGGGGAAAGCGTACCGGCATGGCCGCCTGCGCCAGCGGCGACCGGGATCAGGCCATCGGCACCCTTTTCAATCGCCTTGCGGGCAAAGCGATCGTTGATCACGTCATGCATCACGATCCCGCCCCAGGCGTGGACCGCGGCGTTGATATCTTCGCGGGCGCCCAGCGAGGTGATGGTCAGCGGCACCTGCCACTTGGCGCAAACCTCGATATCTTCCTCAAGCCGGTTGTTGGTCTTGTGGACGATCTGGTTGACCGCGAAGGGGGCGGCCGGGCGGTCCGGATTGTCGCGGTTGTGCGCGGCCAGTTCCTCGGTGATCCGGTGCAGCCATTCGTCGAGCACACCTGAGGGACGCGCATTGAGCGCCGGGAAGCTGCCGACAATCCCGGCCTTGCACTGGGCGATCACCAGTTCCGGCCCGGACACGATGAACAGCGGCGAACCGATTACGGGCAGGCGCAGGCGGTCAAACGGGGCGGGCAGCGGCATGGGTGGCAAACTCCGGTGGGTTAATCGAACGGTTAAGGCGGTTCATAGCAGAGGCTAAGCCGCTGTCGAGTAGGGCTTTGAAACAGGGTGGCGTGGTCTAGAACACCGGGCCGAGCGCGGCATCAAGATCGCGCGGGCGGGTCAGATGGACCAGCCGGGCGCAGCGGTCATGCAGATCAGCCCAACGGTCAATGTCCAGTTCCAGCAC
>CAWUNP010000251.1:0-3158 GCA_963923805.1 uncultured Novosphingobium sp.
GGATGCCGCTGCCGCCCGACTGCACGATCCGCTTGCCATTCAGCAGGACCAGGGTGCGCTGCGGGCCAAGTCCGCGCAGGTTGACCGAGGCAACGCCTTCATTGCCCTGCGCGCGGGCATCGAACTGGTTGGCATCGCCGATGATGCCACTGGAATTGGGCAGGTTCTTGAGGAGGTCAATCGCCGATGGACTGCCCTGCTTGGACAGCTCTTCCGCGCCGATCACATCGACCGGTGCCGGTGCTTCTTCGCTGGAGCCCCGGATCAGCGAGCCGGTGACAACGATTTCCTTGGCATCGGCCGCCTTGTCATCATCGGCGCTGTTCTGGGCGAAGGCGGGGGCCGAAATCGCGGCTACCGCAAGGGCGATGAATGATGTGGAACCGATCCTGAGCTGGCGCACAGACATAACCTCTCCTCCTCGTGACGGGTGCCTCCGTCAGCGGGCGCGGGGCCCGTTGGAGAGGCTAGCCCACATTGCGCCACTTCTGTGGCGTCTGGGGGGAGCTTACGTAGAATCTGCCGGCAGCCAAATCCGCCAGCCAAAAATTGTCATCCCTTGCAGGTCCGGCAGCCATACCGCTGTTCCGCAGACAGATTTTACCTCCACCCCGGCCCCGCGCTGGCGTTTGACCCGGCACGCCGCCGCCGCGGTGGACAGCGCCCGCTTTCGGCGGGTTAAGGCTTTGCCTTTCGGCTCGGTTTGCCTATAGGCATAGCGCCCTGGCAGAGCCGTCTTGCACGGCTCAATCGCGCCGGGGCTTGTTATTTTCCTTGCAGGGAAGCCGCTCATGTCGCGTCGCCGCCAAATCTACGAAGGCAAGGCCAAGATCCTTTACGAAGGGCCCGAGCCCGGCACCCTGATCCAGTATTTCAAGGATGACGCCACGGCCTTCAACGCCCAGAAGAAGGGCACGATCAACGGCAAGGGCGTGATCAACAATCGCATCAGCGAACACGTTTTCACGCGGCTGAGCCACATCGGCATCCCCACCCACTTCATCAAGCGGCTCAACATGCGTGAGCAGCTGGTCCGCCAGGTGGAAATCATTCCGATCGAGGTTCTGGTCCGCAACGTTGCCGCGGGCTCGATCTCCAAGCGGCTGGGCATTCCTGAGGGCGAACCCCTGCCCCACACCCTGATCCAGTACTGCCTCAAGGACGATGCGCTGGGCGATCCGCTTATCTCCGAAGAGGAAATCGCCTGCTTTGGCTGGGCCACCAACGAAGAAATGCAGGACATTTCCTCGATGGCGATCCGGATCAACGATTTCATGTGCGGGATGTTTGCCGCGATCAATATTCGCCTGGTCGATTTCAAGCTGGAGTTCGGCCGGATCTGGGACGGTGATTACAGCCGCGTGATCCTGGCCGACGAGATCAGCCCCGATGGCTGCCGCCTGTGGGACATGATCACCGGCGAAAAGCTGGACAAGGATCGCTTCCGCCGCGATCTGGGCGGTGAGGAAGAAGCCTATCAGGAAGTCGCCCGCCGCCTTGGCCTGCTGGATTCGGATAACGGGCCGAGCGAGGTGCTCGACCTGTCCGCGCACCGCAAATTGCGCGGCAAGTAATCGCCATCAGACAGAGGCTTGCGGGCCAACGGCCGCTCGGCAACAAAGCTACCGATGATGTCGCGCAAGGTCCTGTTCGCCCTGATCCTGTCCACAACGGCGCTGGCCGCCTGCGCTCCGCAGCAGGGGCGGCTGGCCAGTGCTGGCGCCCCGCACCAGGCGACCTGGGCCTTTGAGACAAGCGACGTTCCGCTCGACGAGGGCTACAAGTTCGGCAAGCTCGACAACGGGATGCGCTATGTGATCCGCAGCAATGCCACGCCCAAGGGGCAGGCGCTGGTGCGGATGGTGGTGAACACGGGGTCATTGGACGAAGCCGATGACGAGCGCGGCTATGCCCACTTCATCGAACATATGGCCTTCAATGGCAGCACCCGGGTGCCGGAAGGGGAAATGATCAAGCTGCTTGAGCGGCTGGGTCTGGCCTTCGGCGCCGATACCAATGCCGCCACCGGGTTTGAGCGTACCGAATACAAGCTGGACCTGCCGCGCAACGATGCGGCCCTGCTTGATACTGCGCTGATGCTGATGCGCGAAACCGCCAGCGAATTGACCATCAGCGAAGCGGCGGTGGCGCGTGAGCGCGGGGTCATCCTGTCCGAAAAGCGCGATCGCAATACCTTTGCCTTGCGCAATTTCGAAGACCAGATGCAGTTCCTGCATCCGAAGGCCCGCTATAGCCGGCGCCTTCCGATCGGCACCGAAAAAACCCTGAACGGTGCCACGGCCGAACGACTGCGCGCCTTCTGGCGGCGCGAATATGTTCCGGCCCAGACCACGCTGCTGGTGATCGGTGATTTCCCGGCTGACGCGGTTGAAGCGGCGATCAAGGCCCACTTCGCCAGCTGGCAAAAAGCCCCGGCCGAGCCGCAGCCCAAGGCCGGTCCGTTCGACCCCAAGGACAAGCCGCGCGAAGATGTGTTCATCGATCAGGCTCTGTCCGAACGGATAACGATCACCAAGGGTGGCCCCTGGTTGAACGAACCCGACAGCATCGCCCAGCGGCGCGAAAACCGGCTGCGGCAAATCGGTTATGGCATCATCAACCGCCGCTTGCTGAGCCGCACGCGTGAAGCGGACGCGCCGTTTCGCGGCGCCGGGGTCGGCACCTCCGACCAGTTCCGGGAAGGCCGGGCCACCAGCCTGACGGTCGATACCATTGACGGCGGATGGAAACGCGGCCTGATCGTGGCGACCGAGGAGTATCGCCGCGCCCTTGAATTCGGTTTCAGCGAAGCCGAAGTTGCGGAACAGGTCGCGAATTTGCGCACGGCCGCGCGCAATGCCGCCGCCAGCGAAAGCACCCGCAGCAGCGCCGCGCTGCTGGGAGCTGCACTGGCCCTGATCAATGACGATGTGGTGCCAGACCAGCCCAGTCGCTCGCTGGAGCGGCTTGAAGCGTTCATTCCGCAGATAACGCCGGCTTCGGTGCTGGCGGCGCTGAAACGCGAAGTGGTGCCGCTTGACCAGCCATTGATCCGTTTCCAGGGGCGCCGCGATCCAGTGGGCGGTGCCAAAGCGCTGCGCGAAGCCTGGAACTGGGCGGCCAGCACCCAGGTGAGCAAGCCGGAAAACAAGGCCACG
>CAWUNP010000252.1:0-3155 GCA_963923805.1 uncultured Novosphingobium sp.
ATTACCAGCCCGCCGGGGACCAGCCGACCGCGATTGCCGACCTCGTCGCCGGGGTGCAGGCGAACGAGCAGACGCAGGTGCTGTTGGGGGTAACCGGCAGCGGCAAGACCTTTACCATGGCACAGGTGATCGAGGCGACGCAGCGCCCGGCGCTGATCCTGGCGCCCAACAAGATCCTGGCCGCGCAGCTCTATGGCGAGATGAAGAGCTTCTTCCCGGATAACGCGGTGGAGTACTTCGTTTCGTACTACGACTATTACCAGCCCGAGGCCTATGTGCCGCGCAGCGACACCTATATCGAGAAGGAATCGAGCGTAAACGAAGCGATTGACCGGATGCGCCATTCGGCCACCCGGGCGCTGCTGGAACGCGATGATGTGATCATCGTCGCCTCGGTTTCGTGCCTCTATGGCATCGGCTCGGTCGAGACGTACTCGGCCATGATCTTTGACCTGAAGGTGGGGGCGAGCGAGGACCAGCGCGAGATCATCCGCAAGCTGGTGGCGCTGCAATACAAGCGCAACGATGCCGCCTTTCAGCGCGGCACCTTCCGCGTGCGGGGCGACAACCTGGAACTGTTCCCCAGCCATCTGGAAGACATGGCCTGGCGCATTTCGTTCTTTGGCGACGAGATCGAGGAGATCGTGGAATTCGATCCCCTTACCGGCAAGGCGGGCGGCAAGCTGAACGCGGTGCGGGTCTATGCCAATTCGCACTATGTCACGCCGGGGCCGACGATGAAGCAGGCCGCCGATGCGATCCGCTTTGAACTGGCCGAGCGGCTGAAGGAGCTGAATGCGGAAGGGAAGCTGCTGGAAGCCCAGCGGCTGGAGCAGCGCACCAATTTTGACCTGGAAATGATCGCGGCGACCGGCAGCTGCGCCGGGATCGAGAACTATTCCCGCTTCCTCACCGGTCGCCTGCCGGGCGAACCGCCGCCGACGCTGTTTGAATACCTGCCCGACAATGCCCTGCTGTTCGTGGACGAAAGCCACCAGACGGTGCCGCAGATCGGTGCGATGTCCAAGGGGGACCACCGCCGCAAGATCACGCTGGCCGAATATGGCTTCCGCCTGCCGAGCTGCATCGACAATCGTCCATTGCGCTTCAACGAGTGGGACGCGATGCGGCCGCAAACCGTGGCCGTTTCCGCGACGCCGGGTTCGTGGGAAATGGAGCAATCGGGCGGGGTCTTTGCCGAGCAGGTGATCCGCCCGACTGGCCTGATCGACCCGCCGGTGACGATCCGCCCGGTGGAAGACCAGGTGCAGGACTGCATCAACGAATGCCGCGAAACGGCGGCCAAGGGCTATCGCACGCTCGTCACCACGCTGACCAAGCGCATGGCCGAGGACCTGACCGAGTTCATGCACGAGGCGGGTCTGCGGGTGCGCTATATGCACAGCGACGTCGAGACACTGGAGCGCATCGAGCTGATCCGTGACCTGCGGATGGGCGTTTACGACGTGCTGGTGGGGATCAACCTGCTGCGCGAGGGCCTCGACATTCCGGAATGCGGGCTGGTCTGCATCCTGGATGCCGACAAGGAAGGGTTCCTGCGCAGCGAAACCTCCCTGATCCAGACCATCGGCCGCGCCGCGCGCAATGTCGATGGGCGGGTGATCCTCTATGCCGACCGGATGACCGGCAGCATGGAGCGGGCGATTGCCGAAACCGACCGCCGCCGCGAGAAGCAGCGCGCCTATAACGAGGCCCACGGGATCACCCCGCAGACGATCAAGCGCAACATCCACGATATCGTTGCCGATACCGCCAGCCGCGATGGCGTGCTGGTGGAGATCGAGGATGATGAGCGCAACAACCTCGTCGGCCACAACCTGCGCGCTTACATCGAGGAGCTGGAAGGCCGGATGCGCGCCGCCGCGGCCGACCTGGAGTTCGAGGAAGCCGGCCGCCTGCGCGACGAGATCCGCCGCCTCGAAGCGACCGAGCTTGGCCTGCCCGAAGGCGAGCGCAAGGCCCCCATCGTCGGCCGCAGCAACGAGGGCAAGCCCGGCACCCGCAAGACCCGCTTCGGGAAGAAGCAGCAGAAGTGGGGGCGTTAGGGGGCTGAGCGCCCCCTAACCTGCAGGCTCAGACCTTCCCAAACTTGCCTTCGAACCCGGCGGTATCGCCAGCGGCCAGCAGCTTGGCCTGTTCAACCCAGCTATCCTTGGCCGGACGCCCCGCAAAGGCACCCAGCTTGGTATCAAGGTCCGCCAGATCGGCATCGGTCATCGCGGCGATCTGGGCGAAGCTGGTGATGCCGAGTTCGGGCAGCAGCTTCTGCAGCTTGGGGCCAAGGCCCTTGATCCGCGAGAGGTCATCCGGACCAGCCGACGGCGCGGCGGCCTTGGGCTTGGCTTCGGCCTTGGGCTTCGGTTCCGCCTTCGGAGCAGGCTTGGCCTTCGGTTCAGCCTTGGGCGCGGCCTTGGCCTTGGGTTCCGCCTTTATCTTCGGCTCAGCCTTCGGGGCAGCCTTGGGCTTCGAAGCAGCCTTGGCCTTGGGCTCTGCCTTGGGGGCAGCCTTCGCCTTGGGCTCTGCCTTGGGCTTGGGCGCCGCCTTGGCCTTGGGCTCAGGCTTGGGCTCTGCCTTGGGTTCCGCCGCCGCAACCGGCTTTGGCGCGGGTTTGGGAGCGGCGGTCTGGGCAACCTTGGCCGCCGGCGGTGCGTCGATCAGCGCCTGGTTGCGGGCGGCCGGAGCGGCGCCTTCGTCCAGCACGTCGGGCTTGTAGCTGCGTTCGCGCGGCGCGCTGCTGCGGCCGAACAGGAACCAGACCAGCAATAGGCCGATAACCACCGCGCCGGCGATCATCAGCAGGTTGGGATTGGACAGATCGATCATGACATACCCTCCACGGCGGCATCCGCACCGCCAACGTTCTTGCGGAACAGCACGCGATCCTCGGGGCCGAAGCCCTTGTGCCAGATCACGTAGCCGTAAGTGAACAGGATCGCCGGCAGGCCCAGGGCGAGCTCGGCCCATTCGGGCAGGAACTGCGTTGCGGCCCAGCCCGCCAGCACCGCCGGCACCACCGCCCAGACCAGCGGCCAGCGGAACGGATTGACCGGCGCCTCGAGCAACCTGCCGAGCAGCCAGCCCTTGGCCAGCGAGGCAAAGCCCAGCGCCAGCAGCAGCGCGCCGGCCGCAGCGGC
>CAWUNP010000253.1:0-3145 GCA_963923805.1 uncultured Novosphingobium sp.
CCGAGCGGATCCAGAGATAGGGCACGCCGATCAGCGAACCCAGCGCAACCATGCCCCAGAAGCGCTTATAACGCGCCACCATAAAGCGCTGCGGCGCGAGCCCCGATGCCAGCCGCGGCTCGGTTATCCGGGCCATTAGGAAGCCCGATAGCATCAGGAAGAAATCGACCCCCAGATAGCCCTTGGAGAACGGGGCAAGGCCGTGAAACACGGCGTTGGCGTGCAGACCCATGACCAGCAGCGCGGCAATCCCGCGCAGCGCATCCAGCCCGGCCTGCCGCGGTCCGGCGCTCATGCCCAGATCCGCTCGATGAACCAGAAGCTGGCGACCGCGCCGATGGCATAGGTGCTGGCAATGATCGCCGGGCGGCGTGCTTTGGGGGCAAAGCGGGCGAGGGCTGCTATCGCAGCGATTGTTGCCGCGATGATCATCAGCTGTCCGGCTTCGACGCCCAGGTTGAAGGTCAGCAGGGCCACCGGCACGTCAGTTTCCGGCAGGCCAATCTCGCGCAGGGCTCCCGCAAAGCCAAAGCCGTGTAGCAGGCCGAACAGGAAGGCGACAACCCAGGGCAAGCGTTCAGACAAACGCGGCTCGCCCGGCTTTGCTTTCACGATCTCCACCGCGAGGAAGACGATGGATAGCGCAATGCTCGCCTCAACTGGGGCTTGTGGTAGGCCAAACAGGCCCAACGTGGTGCCGGCCAGCGTGATTGAATGCGCCAGGGTAAAGGCCGTGGCTGCCGCAACTACCGGGCGGCCGCGCTGCAGCAGCAAAACCAGTGCGATGACGAACAGCAGGTGATCGAACCCGCCCAGAATATGCTCCACCCCGATCACGAAATAGGTACGGGCCACCTGCCAGCCATCGGGCACGGCGCTGACCACGAAGGTGCTGTTTCCGGGGGTGAGCCGTTCGGTCTGAACCGGACGGCCGAGCGGCGCGACGCGGAGCAGGGCATCGGTTGATCCGGCTTCCATTCCCTTAAGGCCAACCGTCGCTCCATCGAGCGGCTTGTTGCAGGTGGCTAGACCCTTCGCGATGACAGCCGGCCCCAACAATTGTGGGGTTTCGAGCTTTACGCGGCAAAAGTCCGGCAGCAGCGGCTCTGCCCGGGTGGCCAGGCCACCCAGGATGGGGGCTTTCCACACCAGCTTCCACTCGGTCCGGGTTTGCTGGGTCAGCTCAAGATAGCCCGGGCGCAGTTCATCGGCGTGGACGGGGGTGAAACCCGCCAGCAGGACCAGCGCCAGGATCAGCCGCAGCAGATGGTTCACTGCGGGCGCTCGATCACAACGTCATAGCCCTTGAGCAGGGCTTTGAGATTTTCCGCTTCCGCCTTGCGGACAGCCGCGCTGCGCCAGTCATTTTCAAGCCGCTGGCGAATGTCATCCAGCTTGGGCGGGGGCGGGGCTTCGCGCTTTTCCACCTTCACAACGTGGAGCCCGAAGCCGGACGCGACCGGGCCGAACCACCGGCCGGCAGGTGCCTTACCCAGGGCATCGGTAAAGTCATCGCCGAACTGCGTGGCGATATCGATCAGGGGGGCTGCGTCGAGGTGCTGGGGCAGGGGGATCGGCTGGGTGGCCAGCCTGGGCATGGCTCCGGGTGCCAGCGCGGCCAGCTGGGCCTTGGCTGCGGCCCGCGTGGCTGGATTATCCGGCCCCAGATAGAGCTGCTCCAACGTGTAGCGGGGCGGTTCGGCATAGCGCGCCGGGTCCTTGTCCAGCAGCGCTTGCAACTGGGCATCGCTGGGCCGGGTGGCTTCGGCATCGGCCCCGGCGATGGCCAGCATCTTGTTGCGGAGCCGCTTCTTGACCACGTCGTCATCCCGGTCGAGCCCCAGCCGCAGCGCCTCACGGTAATAGACTTCGCCGCGGACGTAGTCCTGGATCAGACCGTCCAGCTCTTCATCGGACGGCGGCCGCCGGAACGCCTCGATATAGCGATTGACCAGTCCGGAGACGGCGGCTTCGTCCACAACGATCCGCCGTTCACCGGTATCCGGAGCGCGGCCAGACAGGATGACGAAGATCAACGCCCCGGCCAGCAGGAAGTGAACCAGTGGTTCGCGCAGCAGCGCTGCTGCGCGATTACGCCAACCGGCCATGCAAACTCCTCAAGTCCTGCCCGCGATCTTACTTCGCGGGATTGTACCAGATCGCCGAAGTATAGGCGCGTTCCTGCTGCTTGACCTGCACTTCGGGCGGCAGCTTCAGCTTGAAGCGTACGGCGTCATAGGCCGTCCAGCGCGGGGTCGGGATTTCGAGCACGCGCAGGTAGTAGAACGAGCGCACTGCTGGATCGAATTCCGGATCGGTCCACACGGTGGCGAGGTTGGCCGCGCCGATCGTGTTCTTGTAGGTTGCCGTGGCCAGATCGATCGTATCGCCGACAGCCGGCAGCTTGCCGCCCGCCAGCTTGCGCTTGGCCGGATCGCTCCAGACCACGTTGAAGACCTTTTCGTGGCTCTTGCCGGCCTTGTCGACCCAGCCCTTGACCACCTGAACGCGGTCGAGGTTCGCCCCGATCGGATCCTTCAGCGCCGAAACGATGAAGCTGGGTGCGCCCTTCTTGCCGCCGGCCAGCTCGCCGCCCATCGGCACGCCGCGCTTGTAGCCGGCCTGGACCCAGTTGCCCTTCAGGTCATCGGCCTTGAAATCCCAGCCGCCGAAGAAGCGCACGGTGATGCGCGGACCGGTGCTGGCATAGACCTCGCGCCGTTCCATCGCATCGAAGATCGCGGCGCGGGTATTGGCCTTGGCCCAGACCGCGGCATAGCCGCTGGCGAGGTAATGCCAACCGAACCGGCCCTTGCGGGTGCCCAGGTTCTGTTCCTGCATCACGCGCTTCGGATTGGGTTCGTTGCCGGTGTGCTTGCCAAAGAACTGGTTGTCATCGGCGGTGGAGAGGCCGGTGTGGGTATCGGTCGATCCGATCACACCAAATTTGTAGGGGTTCACGCCCATCTGCGCTTCCAGCATCAGGCCGCGCTTCAGTGCTTCACGGACATATTCGCCGGCATACATGTTCGGCGTCTTGGTTTCGTTGCCCAGCAGGTTGTTCAATTCCCAGCCGGCCACGCCAAACCCGGCGAACTCGTCGTTGGGTGAAAGGAACGGATGGGCTTCGCTGTCGCCCTTGATC
>CAWUNP010000254.1:0-3143 GCA_963923805.1 uncultured Novosphingobium sp.
TGATCAACGATCACACCGACGGCCATGTCGACAATCTGGCGCGGTTCGCGGCGCCCGGCGTGCTGGCCTTGCCGCGCGCCACCGGGGCGGATGATCCGAATGCGGAAATCTATGCCGATGCCAGGCGCCGCGCCGAAGCCTTCGGGCTGAAGGTGGCCGAAGTGCCATCGCCCGGCCGGGTGGAAAGCGAGGGCGGACGGATCGAACCGGCGAGTTACATGAACTTCGCCGTGACCAGCCAGGTCGTGGTCGTCCCGACCTATGGCACGCGGCACGACGAGGATGGTGTCGCCGCGATCCAGGCACTGTTCCCGGATCGGCAGGTGGTGGGCGTGCTGGCCGATGCGGTGCTGGCGGGCGGTGGCTCGTTCCACTGCGCCAGCCAGCAGATGCCGCGGTTCTAACGTGCGTTTTGCCGGATTGGGCTTCGACAAGCTCAGCCTTAGCGGCACGAGACAGATGGCACCCAGGCCCGTAAAGCCTGAGCGGGAAGGGACTGCCCCAACACCCGCTCGCCCTGAGCCTGTCGAAGGGCCTGCACAAAGGCTGCCTAGAATCGCGAATCCTTGACTCCTGGCCCTCCCACATTTAGTTTCAAGTGAAACTGAAAGCGCATCAGGAGCACGATTCCATGGCCGACCTTTTCGAAAACCCGCTGGGTCTGGACGGGTTCGAATTCGTCGAATTCTGCGCGCCGGAAAAGGGCGTGCTGGAGCCGGTGTTCGCCGCCATGGGCTTTACCGAGATTGCCCGGCATCGCTCCAAGGACGTCCAGTTGTGGCGGCAGGGCGATATCAACCTGATCGCCAATTACGAACCCAAGAGCCCGGCCTGGTATTTCGCGCAGGAACACGGGCCCTCGGCCTGCGGGATGGGCTGGCGGGTGCGCGATGCGGCCAAGGCCTATGCCGAGGCGATCGAGCGCGGGGCCGAGCCGGTTGAGAGCCGCACCGGGGTGATGGAACTGCGCCTGCCCGCGTTTCGCGGGATCGGCGGTTCGATGATCTACCTGATCGATCGTTATGGCGCCGATCTGTCGATCTATGACATCGACTTCGTCTACCATCCGGGCGTCGATCGCCATCCGGTGGGTACCGGGCTGCACCTGATCGATCACCTGACGCACAACGTCTATGGCGGACGCATGGCCCACTGGGCGGCCTTCTATGAACGGATCGCCGGTTTCCGCGAGATCCGCTATTTCGACATCAAGGGCGAATATACCGGCCTGACCAGCAAGGCGATGACCGCGCCCGATGGCAAGATCCGCATCCCCCTGAATGAGGAAGGCGCCGGTGGCGGCGGCCAGATCGAGGAATACCTGCGCGCCTATAATGGCGAGGGGATCCAGCACATCGCCTTTGCCTGCGATGATCTCTACGCCGTTTGGGACAAGCTGGCCGCGCTGGGCACGCCTTTCGCCCCGGCCCCGCCCGCGACCTATTACGAGATGCTGGACGAGCGCCTGCCCGGCCACGGCGAGCCGGTGGATGAGCTGCAAAAGCGCGGCATCCTGCTGGATGGTTCGACCGAGAACGACGACCCGCGCCTGCTGCTGCAGATCTTCAGCCAGACCATGATTGGCCCGGTCTTCTTCGAATTCATCCAGCGCAAGAAGGACGAAGGCTTTGGGGAGGGCAACTTCACCGCGCTGTTCAAGTCGATCGAGGCGGACCAGATCCGCCGCGGCGCATTGCAGGTAGAGGACGCGGACTAAGTGCCGGGGCTTCGACAGGCTCAGCCCGAGCGGGATTGGGTGCGGCATTCCCTGGACCCCGCTCAGCCTGAGCTTGTCGAAGCCCCGGCCCGGCATTGCGGCATGGAGAATTCACGGTGACCAATCCGATTAGCCTCGAACGCATCCACCACGTCGCCTATCGCTGCCGCGATGCGAAGGAGACGGTGGACTGGTACAGCCGCATGCTGGGCATGCGCTACACCACCGCCTTTGCCGAGGATCACGTACCCTCGACCGGCGAATTCGATCCCTATATGCACGTTTTCCTCGATTGCGGGGGCGGCAATGTGCTGGCCTTCTTCGAGCTGCCGAACCAGCCGGAGATGGGCAAGGATCCGAATACCCCGGCCTGGGTGCAGCACCTGGCCTTCAAGGTGGCCGATCTCGATGCGCTGCTGGCGGCCAAGGCCCATCTCGAGGCCGAAGGCGTCGAAGTGCTGGGACCAACCTATCACGGCATTTTCCGTTCGATCTATTTCTTCGATCCCAATGGCCACCGGCTGGAACTGGCCTGCGATATCGGCACGCCTGACCAGTATGCCGAGCTGGCCGCGGTGGCCCCGGCGATGCTCCACGAATGGAGCGAAACCCGCCGCGCCCCGCGCCATGCGGCCTGGCTGCACGAGGATCCGGCCGAGCGCGGTGACAGCTGAAACTGCCGAAGCGGGACGGATTTCGGTCCAATGCAGGGTTTCATCGCGCGATTAATCGGGTAATGGCCCGCGCGTGCGTTCGCTGTTCCTGATCCCGCTTGGCCTTGCTGCTGTTGCCACGCCCGCCCTGGCGCAGCGCGCCGGAGAGAATGCCGCTACCCAGTCTGGCGATGCGTTCGGGCGCTCGGTCGGCAGCGACAAGACCGGGCTTTACAGCAGCGAAGACGTGCGCGGATTCAACCCGGTCGATGCCGGCAACGTGCGGCTGGAGGGGCTCTATTTCGATCAGGTCGATCGCGTTTCGAGCCGGCTGGTCGATGGCAACACCATCCGGGTGGGCGTCGCATCGCTGCGCTATCCGTTCCCGGCGCCGACCGGTCTGGTCGATTACCGCCTGACCCAGCCCACGGGCGATACCAGCTACAGCTTTGTGCTGGATACGGGATCAAGCACGCCGGGGCTGGGCGGCTCGTTTGAATTCAAGCAGCCGCTTGATGGCCAGCGGCTGGGTATTTCCGGGGGCGTCGGCTTCCGCAACGCCCATCCTAGCGAAGGCGGCACGGCGCAGTTCCGCACTTCGGGCGCCACGCTGGCCTATCGCCCCCAGCCCGATATCGAAGTGCTGCTGTTTGGCGGCGTGTTCCTGTTCCACAGCGACGAGGCGCGGCCGACCTTCTATCCGGCCGGCACCACGCCGCCGCCGCAGGTGCAGCGCGGCAATGACATCTCGCTGACCTGGAGCAACAAGGAAC
>CAWUNP010000255.1:0-3142 GCA_963923805.1 uncultured Novosphingobium sp.
ATGTAGAGAGGTCTCGTGGGCTCGGAGATGTGTATAAGAGACAGGTACATGAAAGCCACCCCCAAGCCGCTGCGGCAAGGCGTGCACAATGTCCTCAACAACCTGAACGAGCCGATCAATTTTGCGAACTCGCTTTTGCAGTTCAAGATCGGGCGGGCCCTGCGCGCCGTAGGCCGGTTCGGGATCAATTCCACCCTGGGCGTGGCCGGGCTGTTCAACTTCGCCGCAAAAAAGCCGTTCAACCTGCCGCAGGAACGCAACGGCTTTGCCAATACGCTAGGCTATTACGGGATCGGCGCCGGGCCCTATATGTACCTGCCGCTGATTGGGGCCACCTCCACGCGCGACCTGGTGGGCCGGCTGCTGGACCTGTCGCTGATCCCGACCGCCGCCGGCAAGCCGTTCAACTCGCCGCTCTACGCAACCGGCACCGGCGTGGCCCGTTCGCTCGACGACCGCGTTGAGATTGACGGCTTCCTGCGCCGCCTGCGCAGCGAGTGCACCAATCCCTATGCCGCCGAGCGCGAATACTATCTGGCAATCCGCGAGGCTGAAATTGCCGCCCTGCGCGGACGCGAATTCGACCTTGCGGCCCGGCTGCCGGCCTGCCTGGCTGAAGGTCCGCTGGTTCGGGTTGGCCAGGCAGTTCCACCGCCTGCGAAGGCTCCAGCTGATGCGCCAGCAGAAACCCCGGCAGCACCGGAGAGTCCTCAGCCCCCGGCCGTAACCCCGCAAATGTAATTGAGCGCCAGGTCTGCCGAGAGGTGCAGGCCGCGCGTGGGGGACCAGGCGATGCCCTGCGGCTCACCCATGACCAATCCGGCCGCGGCCAGCAGTTCGCGCAATTCATCGGGCGTGATGAAATCGTCCCAATGATGCGTGCCGCGCGGGACCAGGCCAATCCTCTCTGCCGCCTCGACCATCAGCAGTTTGGACTGCGCTGTGCGGTTGGGGGTGGAAAGGACCATCAGCCCGCCCGGGGCGAGCGTGGCGGCCAGCGCGGCAATGAAGGCAGCCTTGTCAGCCACGTGTTCGATCACCTCCATCGAGGTGACCAGATCAAAGCCGGATAGCTCCAGGGCGCCAATCTCGCCGCAGCGATAGTCGATCGACAGGCCGCTGCCGGCGGCATGGGCGCTGGCCGACGCAATGTTTTCTTGGGCCGCATCAACCCCGGTTACCGCGGCACCCAGCCGGGCCAGCGGTTCGCACAGCAGCCCTGCTCCGCAGCCGACATCGAGCGCGCGCTTGCCAAGAAGCGGCTTCACTCCGCGCGAATCGGTCCCCCAATGGGCGTCGATCGTCGCGCGCAAAAAGCCCAGCCGGACCGGGTTGAGCCGGTGCAGCATGGCCGATGAGCCCTTCGGATCCCACCAATCGGCCGCCAACTGGCCAAAATGGGCGGCTTCCTCGGGCCGGATCGTCGCTGTTGTGGTTGCATTGCTCATGCGGCCTCCCTAACAGGACGCGCGCCGCGGGGCGAGGGGCCGTGCGGGTAAGATTATTGCGGAAAGGTGCGTTCGGCGTGGGCCGCATCGTGATGAAATTCGGTGGCACCTCGATGGCCGGATCGGAACGGATCCGCCGAGTAGCCAACATTGTCCGCCGCCAGCAGGCTGCCGGGCACGAAGTCGCCGTGGTTGTTTCGGCCATGGCCGGTGAGACTGACCGGTTGGTCGGGTTCTGCCGCGAAGCCAACCCGCTGTATGACCCGGCTGAATACGATGTTGTGGTCGCGGCGGGCGAACAGGTCACTTCCGGTTTGCTCGCACTCACGCTGCAGGCGCTGGGTTGCAAGGCGCGTTCGTGGCTGGGCTGGCAATTGCCGATCCACACCGACGATGCCCATGCCAAGGCCCGCATTGGCGAGATTGACAGCGAAGCCCTGCTCGCCTCGATGGCCGCGGGTGAAATCGCCGTGATCCCCGGCTTCCAGGGGCTGAGCGATGACAACCGGATCACCACACTGGGCCGCGGTGGTTCGGATACTTCGGCCGTTGCCGTCGCCGCTGCGATCGGCGCAGACCGCTGCGACATCTATACCGACGTGGACGGGGTCTATACCACCGACCCACGGATCGTGGCCAAGGCCCGCAAGCTGAAGCACGTTACCTATGAGGAAATGCTCGAACTGGCCTCGGTCGGTTCGAAGGTGCTGCAGACGCGTTCGGTCAGCCTGGCCATGAAGGAAGGCGTGCGCGTCCAGGTCCTGTCGAGCTTCATAGACGATGACGCCACCCCGGCAGACGAAATCCCCGGCACGATGATCGTGTCCGACGAAGAACTTGAGGGCATCGATATGGAACGCCAGCTGATCACCGGCATCGCCGCCGACAAGAACGAAGCCAAGGTCATCCTGACCCGCGTGCCTGACCGTCCGGGTGCCGTGGCCACGATCTTCGGCCCGCTAGCCGCTGCCAATATCAACGTCGACATGATCATCCAGAACGTCGGCCGCGACAAGGGTGAGACCGACGTGACCTTCACCGTGCCGGGTGCCGACCTGCTGCGCGCGCAAACCCTGCTGGAAGCGCAGAAGGAAGCGATCGGCTTCAACCGCATCATCACCGATGGCAAGGTTGCCAAGATCAGCGTCGTTGGCGTGGGCATGAAGAGCCACGCCGGGGTGGCCGCCACCATGTTCCGCGCGCTGGCCGATCGCGGGATCAACATCCAGGCGATCAGCACCAGCGAAATCAAGGTTTCGGTCCTGATCGACGAGGACGAGACCGAACTGGCCGTGCGCGTGCTGCACACCGCCTATGACATGGATGCCAAGGACGAAGCGGCCTGATCACCCTTCGCAAAGGCCCGAAAACACCACTGCAGCCCCGCTTCCGACAAGACCCGGAAACGGGGCTGCACTGCATTTGACGATCCCGCCTAGGCGTGGATGCCCTTGTTCACATCGAACCGGTCAGCATTCATCACCTTGGTCCAGGCCTTGACGAAGTCGCGGACGAACTTTTCCTCGTTGCCGCGTTCGGCATAGACTTCGGCCACGGCACGCAGTTCGGAGTTTGAACCGAACACCAGGTCAGCCCGCGTCGCCCGCCAGCTCTCCCCGCCATTGCTGCGATCAGTGGCGACAAACTCTTCCTCGTCGCTGCCGTCGACTGCCTTCCAGGCATGGGTCATGTCG
>CAWUNP010000256.1:0-3133 GCA_963923805.1 uncultured Novosphingobium sp.
GGTCTTGAGCAGTTCCACCGAACCGCCGCGTCCCTTGCCGAAGGTGAAGTCCTCGCCGGTCACGACACCGGCAGCGCCCAGCCGCTCGACCAGCAGCTTGGCCATGAAATCCTCAGCCGTGGTTGCTGCCAGCTCTGCGTCAAAGGCGAAGACCAGCATGGCATCGGCCCCGGCGGCGGCAAACAGCTCCTGCCGCTGGTCCAGCGTGGTCAGGCGGAATGGTTCGGCATCAGGCTTGAAGAACCGCACCGGATGGGGATCGAAGGTGGCAATGATCGCCGGGCGGCCCTCGGATTTGGCCCAGGCAATCGCCTCACCCGCAACGGCCTGGTGGCCCAGATGGAAACCATCGAAATTGCCCAGCGCGATCACCGCGCCGCGCAAGGCTTCGGGCATGGGGTCCGTGGCAAGAAGGCGAGGGATGGTCATTACGGCCGCCGCGCCTCGTTCATCGGGACGATCCCGGCGCGGAGCACGCGCAGGGCATTGCCGCCCATCACGGCGCGAATCTCGTCCGGTGTGAAGCCTTCGTCGATTAGCGCCTGGGTTACCTGCTCAAGCTGGCTGGTGTCGAACCGCACCGTGGTGGCGCCATCGTAATCGCTGCCCAGCGCGACATATTGGATGCCCACCAGATCGCGGATATGCTTCATCGCCCTAGCGGTGGCGCGCGGCGAGGTATCGCAGACTGCGCCGTCCCAATAGCCGATGCCGATCACGCCGCCGGTCTTGGCGACAGCGCGGATCTCGTTATCGGAGAGGTTGCGGTTGGTCTTGCAGGTGGCCTGGACGCCGCCGTGGCTCGAAACGACCGGGCGGCGCGCCCGGGGCAGCAGCTCGGCCACGGCCTGATGCGAAAGGTGGGCGATGTCGACGATCATGCCCAGCTCTTCCATCCGCGCCACGACCTGCCAGCCAAGCGGCGTGATCCCGCCCTTCTTCACGCCGTGCATCGAACCGGCGATGTCGTTGTCAAAGAAGTGCGAAAGGCTGGCCATGCGGAAGCCCGCGGCGTGCAGCTTGTCGAGGTTCTCGAGCTTGCCTTCGAGGCTTTGCAGCCCCTCGATCGTCAGCATGGCGCCGACCGGACCCTTGCCCGTCTGGCGGGCCGCCAGCAATGCGTCGAGTGAAGCCGGATCGGTCACCTTGGCCAGCTTGCCGCCCGAATTGGCCACCGCGCGGTCCAGCTTTTCGCCGTGGTAGAGCGAGCGCTGGGTCAGCGAGGTCCAGGTGCGGATCGGCTGGGCCTGGGCGATCACCAGCGGGGTGATGTTGTCGGTTTCGCCCGAATTGCCGTCGTAATTCTGCCCCCGCGGGGTCTTGGTCACGCTGGAGAACAGCTGGAGCGCGACATTGCCCTGTTCCAGCCGGGGCAGGTCTTCATGGCCGCGATCGGCACGCTGCAGCAGGTTGCGATTCCACATCAGCGTATCGGAATGAAGGTCGACGATCTGCAGCGTCTGGTGCAGCGCCTTGGCTTCGGCACTGACCGGGATCAGCGGCTGGCCATCGATCCTGTTCATGCTGCTTTCGAGATAGCCGGGGGCAAAGCCGAAAAAGCCCGCGGCGCCCAGCGCCAGAAGGGCCAAAGGCACCCAAACCCGTTTACGCATCGTCGTCCCCTTCTGCGCCCGTGCTGTCAGGATTTACGCAGCAGCGTGACGAATGCAAAGCCCGGCGCGCGCCCCTCGGCCGGATGCTCCTCGCGCGCGGTTTCGGTCCATTGGCTGCGGTCGAAGTCCGGGAAGCGGGTATCGCCGTCCGGCTCGGCCGAGACTTCGGTCCATTCGATCCGGTCGGCATGGGGCAGGAACTGGCGGTAGATTTCCGCGCCGCCGATAACCGCGATATGCGGCGCATTGGCCAGTGCGATGGCCTCTTCGGGAGAGTGGGCCACCTCGGCCCCTTCCTCGGCCCAGCCGGTATCGCGGGTCAGGACAATGTGACGGCGGCCGGGAAGGAGGCCGGGGAGCGATTCGAAGGTCTTGCGGCCCATGATCATCGGCTTGCCGGTGGTCAGTGCCTTGAAGTGTCGCAGGTCCGCCGGAAGGTGCCAGGGCAGGGCGCCCTCGCGTCCGATCACGCCGTTGGCCGCCACCGCGACCACCAGGAAGACCTCGCAATGTTTCACAGCGTCAGCCGGGTGACGTGGCCCATCTTGCGCCCGGCGCGCGCGGCGGCCTTGCCATAGAGGTGCAGGTGGTTGCGCGGGTCAGACAGGATCGGCGCCCAGTCATGGGCCTCGTCGCCGATCAGGTTCCACATTTCCACGCCCTTGGCGGCCAGCGCCGGATCGCCCAGCGGCAGGCCGCAGATCGCGCGGATGTGGTTTTCGAACTGGCTGGTGAGCGCGCCTTCGATCGTCCAGTGGCCCGAATTGTGGACCCGCGGGGCCATTTCGTTGAACACCGGGCCTTCGCTTGTTGCGAAGAATTCCAGCGTCAGCACGCCAGCATAGTCGAGTGCGGCGGCAACCTTGGCAGCCAGTTCCCGCGCTGCCGGCACCTGCGCGGCCACCTCGGCCCCGGCTGGCACGACGGAGCGATCAAGGATCCCGCCCTTGTGGACGTTTTCGGCGCTGTCCCAGAACACCACCGTGCCATCCTGCCCACGGCACAGGATCACGCTGAATTCGGCGGTGAAGTGAACGAAGCCTTCGTAGACCAGCGGCTGGCCGGTCAGCACCACGCCATCGGCATCGTGATCCGCCATGATCCGCCATTGGCCCTTGCCGTCATAGCCATCACGGCGGGTCTTGAGGATGCCGGGCGCGCCAATCGTTTTGAGCGCCTGGGTCAGGTCTTCGGCCGTATCGACCGCCGCGAAGGGGGCGGGGCGGCCGCCCAGCTCGGTGACGAAGCGCTTCTCGTTGAGCCGGTCCTGCGCCACTTCCAGCGCGCGGGCATTGGGCAGGAGCGCCACTCCGCCCAAGGCCTGAAGCGGGCCGACCGGGACGTTCTCGAACTCATATGTGACCACGGCGCAGTCGGCAGCAAAAGCGGCCATGGCGGCGGCATCGTTCCAGTCGGCGCAGGTGAACTGCGCGGCGACGTCAGCCGCGATCGAATCCGCTTCGGGTGCGAAAATATGGACCCGGTAACCCCTGTCTCTTATACACATCTCCGAGCCCACG
>CAWUNP010000257.1:0-3132 GCA_963923805.1 uncultured Novosphingobium sp.
GTATAAGAGACAGCCTCGGTACTGTCAGAGATGCTGAGCAGCACGGCCGCCTCACCCAATCCGCGCACCCCCGCAAGGCTGAGCGTAACCGGATCCTCAGGCTGGGTGCGAAGCCGGACGGCGAGGTCACCGGCGGCCGAGGGACCCTGGGCAAAGCGGCGGATTGCGTCAGAGATTGCGCCCTTGTCTTCCTGCACCACCAGGTCAGTCGGGTAAGTTGGCGGCGCTTCCCCTTCGCGGCCAGCGGCCCGCATGAAGGCGGGATTGGCAAACAGCAGCCGCCCATCGCGATCGGCCATGGCCAGACCGAGCGGCAGATTGCCCAACAGCGCTTCAAGATGCGGCACCGCCGCCGCTCCTTCAACCGCACCACCACTGATGCCAACGCCCGCCTCAATCAGCAGCATAAGCGAGGGGGTAGCAGCATAGTCAACCGCACCGGGGGCATCGGGATCGCGCACCGGCAGGTAGTACATCGTCAGCGGATTGCCCCGCCGCCCCTCGCGCGCCCAGGTAACCTGGTCGCGGTCATCCTGGCGCAGGAAGGCAGTAAACTCCTGCCCGGTCAGCAAGGCGGCAGGATCCCCCGTCGCGCGCGCCGCAAAGCCGGAACTGGCAGCGCGAATCTTGCCATCGGGATCGACAATCGCGGCCGCCATGCCTGCCGCCGCCAGCGCTCGCCCCAGCTTGCCATCAAGGTGCGGCACCAGCGCCGCCACCGGATCCGGGTTGGATAGCGGCGCGATTGTCCAGACCAGGAAATCATCGCCCCGACCCGCGCGCTGAACCTGCACGCGCCAGCGGCCGCTTTCGTTTTCAATCAGGTCAGCCAGGCCTTCACCATCGCGCCAACCCGATCGGGCCGCCTTGGCCAAGCGGTCGAGCGAGGCATTGTCCACCGGCAACCGCGGCGGCGCATGATGGGTGGTGAACCAGCTTTCAAAGGCACGGTTGGCGCAGACCAGCCGGCCAGCGCGATCTGTGATCGCCACAGCGCAGTCTGGCCGATCGATCGCCGCGATCGTGACCGACCAGTCCGGCAAGGCATATTCGACCTCTTGCGCAACCGGCTTGGGCCGCGCCAGCGCCCAGACCAGGCCGCCCAGACCAACCAGCCCGGCAGCAAAGCCGGCAAGCACCAGGACCTGACCACTGGCAAGCCAGACCAGCCCGAGGCTGATGGCAAAGGCCGCGCCCAGTACCAGCCGCTCCCCCCCACTCGCCTTCATGCGGGAGCCCGACCCGCTCACGGCCGGACCGGCTCCTGCACCTGGCGCTGGGCGATCAACCGCTCTTGGGCGGCGCGGCGCTTGCGCCGCACCCAGCTGTTCCAGGTGAATGCCGAAACGAGATAGCCGATCGCGGCCGTCACCGTCGAGACGATGAACAGACCCAGCAGCATGGCCGGTGCCGCATCGGAGAGCAGCCAGCTTGCCCATTCACCGATCCCGGCGCCGCGCGCATAGAGCGCATGGAAAGTTTCCGGATCGGCATGGAAGCCCAGCTTGTTACCCAGCCAGATCGAACCGGCGATGATGAACGGGGTCGTGGCCGGATTGGACAGGAAGGTCATCAGCGCCGCCAGCGGAATATTGCCGCGCGAAGGAACGCACATCAGCGCGGCACCAACGATCTGGATGCCCGGAATCAGCGCGAAAATGCCAACCAGCAGGCCCACGGCCACCCCGCGCGGCACCGACCGGCGGGTAAAGCGCCACAGTTCGGGCCGACGGGCGAAGGGGCCAATCCAGCGATTGTGTTCCAGCTCTTCGCGCCGCGGCATATTGGCGCGGGCCCAGCGGGTGATGCGGGATGACAGGTCGGTCATTTGTGTTCCCGCATGATCCGCGCCTGATCGCGCTTCCAGTCACGTTCCTTGATCGTGGCGCGCTTGTCAGCCGAATTCTTGCCCTTGGCCAGGGCCAGCTCAACCTTGGCGCGCCCGCGACCGTTGAAATAGATCGACAGCGGCACCAGCGTCATGCCCTTGCGCTCTACCGCACCGGTGAAGCGCGCAATCTCACGTTCGTGCAGCAGCAGCTTGCGCGGCCGCTTGGGCACGTGGTTGAAGCGGTTGCCGTGGCTGAATTCTGGCACGTTGGAATTGATCAGCCAGACTTCGCCATCCTTGACCTCAGCATAGGCTTCGGCGATCGACCCCTCGCCGAAGCGCAGGCTCTTCACCTCGGTCCCGGTCAGGGCGATGCCTGCCTCGGTCGTATCCTCGATATGATAATCGAACCGCGCCCGCCGGTTCTCGGCGACCACTTTTTTCTTGTCGAATGCTGCGTGGGTAGGACGGGCCATTATCCCGGCCATGTAGGCCCGGTTCGCTCAAAAGGAAACCGGGGGACCCACTAAATTCCTGCGGAATTCGCCGAACGGATCGTCAAACCAGCCCAGCCTGCGCCAAGGCGGCGTCAACGGCATCACGGGCGGCCGCGCTGCACGCGACCAATGGCAGCCGCACGTCTTCACCCAGCCAATCGCAAATCCGGCTGAGCGCATACTTGACCGGCCCCGGCGAAGCATCGGTAAACAGCGCCTGGTGCAGCGGGAACAGCCGTTCGTTCAGTTTGTGCGCCCTGGCCAGATCGCCGCTCAGGCTGGCGGCCTGGAATTCGGCGCAGAGCCGCGGCGCAACGTTGGCTGTAACCGAAATGCAGCCGCGGCCGCCCCCGGCGTTGTATTGCAGCGCCATGTCATCATTGCCGCACAACTGCACGAACCCGGTTCCCAGCGCGATCCGGTGCGCGGTCAGCCGGGTCATATCGCCGCTGGCATCCTTGATACCGATGATCCGGTCAGGGAAGCGGCGGGCCAGTTCGATCGCGGTTTCGGGCTTGATGTCGGTCACCGTGCGGCCCGGCACATTGTAAAGCACGATTGGCAGGTCAACCCGTTCGGCAAGGTAGCTGAAATGGGCCAGCAGACCGGCCTGGCTGGGGCGGTTGTAATAGGGTGCGACCATCAGCGCGGCATCGGCGCCCAGGGCCTTGGCTTCCTGCATATGCCACAGCGCGGTCTGGGTATCATTGCTGCCGCAACCGGCGATAACGGGCACCCGGCCGGCGGCAGCCTCGACCGTCACGGCGAAGAGGCGATGCTGTTCGTCATTGGTCAGGGTTGGAG
>CAWUNP010000258.1:0-3128 GCA_963923805.1 uncultured Novosphingobium sp.
ATGTGTATAAGAGACAGCACCAAGGCCGAGGACCTGATCGCGATCCTCGATGAAATGGCCGCGCAAACCCGCGCCGAACTGCTCTCTGACGGGGTGCCGGAAGCCGACATCACCAGCGAGTTCGAAGTCGACGTGCGCTATGCCGGTCAGGCCTTCGAAGTGCCGCTGACGATCACCGCCGACGCCCTGCGTGCCGACGGGATCGCCGGGATCCTCAAGCGCTTCGATGAAGAGCACCACCGGCTCTTCACCTTCAACATGGATACCCCGCACGAGATCGTGAACCTGCGCGCCGTTGCGCTGGGCAAGTCGCTGGACCTGCCGGCGGCCGAACTGCCCAAGGGCGATGGCAATCCGATTGCCGCCAAGATGCGCGATCACACGCTGTGGATGGACGGCCGCGAACAGGCCGCCGTGATCTATGACCGCTCGAAACTGCGGCAGGGCGATGTCATCCCCGGCCCGGCGATCGTGGTGGAAATGGATTCCACCACGCTGATCGAAAGCGGCTGTGTCGCCACTGTCGACCATGTCGGCAACATCCTGATCAACCTGGCCTGAGGGGAGACGAGCCATGCCTGCAACCATCGTCGAAACCAACCCGACCCCTTTCAAGTCGATCCCGATCGATCCGGTCACGCTCGACATCATCGAGAACGCGCTGCGCAATGCCCGGATCGAGATGGACGCCACGCTCGTCCGCACCGCGATGTCGCCCGGCATCCGCGAACAGGGCGATGCCTTCCCGCTGATCGCCGATCACACCGGCAAGATGATCGTCGGCCAGTTCGGCAGCTTCATCGGCGGCTTCCTCAAGAGCTATGATGGCACGCTGGAAGATGGCGACATGATCTTCCTGTCCGATCCCTATTCGTGCGGCGGCGCGATCAGCCACTCGAACGACTGGCTGGTGCTGCTGCCCGTGTTCAAGGACGGGCGCCTGCTGGCCTATACGGCCATGTTCGGCCACCAGAGCGATATCGGCGGCAAGGTCGTCGGCTCGATGCCGATCAACGCCCGTTCGATCTTTGAAGAAGGCGTGCGCATTCCGCCGGTCAAGATCTGGAAGAAGGGCGAATACAACGATGACCTGATGAAGCTGGTCATGCACCAGACCCGCAAGCCGGACTGGTGCCAGGCTGACCTTAACGCCCTGATCGCCTCGTGCCGCGTCGCCTCGCGCCGCGTGATCGAAATGGCCGAGCGCTTTGGCGATGACGTTTATGTTTCCGCCACGCAGGAACTGCTGGCGCGCAACCACCGCGCGATGCAGGCCCTGATCGGCATGGCCATTGCCGAGGAACCGGTCAGCTTCGAAGATTACATCTGCGACGATGGCGTGGGCTATGGCCCCTACAAGATCAAGTGCACGATGTGGCGTGAGGACGGCAAGGTCGTGCTCGACTTCGCGGGAACCGATCCGCAGTCCGCCGCCTCGATCAACTTCTTCCTCAACGAGAACATGTTCAAGATGTTCTTCGGCATCTACATGATCATGGTCTTCGATCCACAGATCCTGTTCAACGACGGGTTCTATGACCTGATCGACGTACGGATCCCCGAAGGCAGCCTGCTCAAGCCGAAGTTCCCGGCCGCGCTTTCGGGGCGGACCCACGCGCTGGGCCGGATCTTCGATATCCTGGGCGGCCTGCTGGGCCAGAAGACGCCGGAATTCCTCAATGCGGCCGGCTTCAGCTCCTCGCCCCACCTGTTCTACTCGGGCAACGATACGCGCCCCGGCAAGGGCGGCGAATGGTTCCAGCTGTTCCAGATCGGCTTCGGCGGGATCCCGGGCCGTCCGCTGGGCGACGGGCCGGACGGCCATTCGCTCTGGCCGGGCTTCACCAACGTGCCTAACGAGTTCCTGGAACGCTATTTCCCGATGATGATCGAACGCTATGAAACCGAGCCGGACTCGGGCGGCGCCGGTCTGCATCGCGGCGGCAATGGCATCCACATGACCTACCGCTTCCTCAGCCCGGGTACGATCTCAATCCATGATGACCGCTGGTTTGTGCCGCCCTGGGGCGTCAACGGCGGTGAACCGGGCAAGCGGGCGCGCAAGATCCTGGAGAAGGCCGACGGCACCCAGCAGATCGTCGGCAACAAGGTCGAGGACCTCGAAGTCGAAGTCGGCGATCAGCTGCACTTCATCACCTGGGGCGGCGGCGGCTGGGGTGACCCGCTTGAGCGCGACCCGGCGCTGGTCGGGCTGGAAATCACCCAGGGCCTGGTCACGCCGGAAGGCGCCAAGGCCTATGGGGTAATCGCCAATGCGCAGGGCGTGATCGATGCCGCCGCAACCGAGGCGCTGCGGGCCGAAATGCGATCACAGCGCGGCGAACTGCCGCTGTTCGATTATGGCCCCGGGATCGAAGTGCTGCGCGCCAATTGCCAGGCGGAGACCGGCCTGCCGGCCCCGATCCAGCCGGTCTGGTCGCACCTCGAAGCGGCGGAGTAAAGCGTGCCACAGGACAGCGGCAAGCCGAATACCGGCGCACTCAAGGGACTGCGCGTCGTCGAACTGGGCCAGCTGCTGGCTGGCCCGTTCTGCGGGCAGTTGCTGGGCGACATGGGCGCGGATGTGATCAAGGTCGAACCGCCGGGCGCGGGCGATCCGTTCCGCGTGTGGGGCATGGGCGATGAAAAGGTCGTCTGGGAAGTCCTGGCCCGCAACAAGCAGTCAGTCTCGTGCAACCTGCGCGTGCCGGAAGGCCAGGCGCTGGTCCGCAAGCTGATCGCCACGGCCGACGTTCTGATCGAGAACTTCAAGCCCAGAACGCTGGAAAAGTGGGGCCTTGGGCCGGATGTGCTCCATGCCGAAAATCCCGGCCTGATCATCGCCCGGATGTCCGGTTACGGCCAGTACGGCCCCTATTCCGATCGCGCCGGTTTTGGCGGGATTGGCGAGGCCATGGGCGGCTGGCGCTATATCGTGGGTGATCCGGACCGACCGCCAGCCCGGATGGGCGTTTCAATCGGCGATACGCTCTGCGCCACCTACGGAACGATGGGCGTGCTCGCCGCCTTGCATCACCGCGAAAAGACCGGTCAGGGCCAGGTGGTTGACACCGCGCTTTACGAAGCCGTGTTGCAGGTGATGGAAGGCCTTGTGCCCGAATATGTCC
>CAWUNP010000259.1:0-3125 GCA_963923805.1 uncultured Novosphingobium sp.
TTCGATGCGGCGCTGAGTGAGCGGTATCTTGTCTATGCGCTCTCGACAATGGCGTCAAACGGATCGGGTTCGGTCGTATCGGTCGTCATTGGTTCGAGGCCCTAGCAGGCAGGCAAATCCAGCGCCAAGGGTCAGCGACGCTGCATATTGCGGCTTTCCCCCGGAATCCGCACTTCCAGCCCATCGAGCGCCGCAGTCAGCGTGATCTGGCAGGCCAGGCGGCTGGTGCGGGCCACACCGGCGGCCAGATCCAGCATGTCTTCCTCGTCCTCGCTGGCCGCGGGCAACTTGTCGAACCAGTCCTTGCCCACGATCACGTGGCAAGTGGAGCAGGCCATCTGCCCTTCGCAGGTCCCTTCCAGCGGCATATCCGCGTTCTGGGCCACTTCGAGCAGGCAATCGCCCACGGCAGCTTCCGCGCTGACCCGATCGCCCGTGACGGTGATGAAGGTAACCTTGGGCATGATCAAACTCCCTGCGCCTGTGCGGCGGCTTCGAGCGCCTTGCAGGCGGCCTCGATCTCTTCGTGCGTGGTGTAGCGGCCAAAACCGAGCCGGATCGAATTGCGCGCCTGCGCCGGTTCAAGGCCAATGGCTGACAGCACCCGGCTAGGCGCACCCGTACCAGAGCCGCAGGCCGATCCGGCCGAAAAGGCCAGATCGCGGCAATCGCTGAGCAGGCGGGGGAAGTTCAGCCCTTCCAGCCGCAGGTTGAGGTTGCCCGGCCAGCGCGCAGTCTCGCTGCCGTTGACTGTCCAGCGCGACAGGATCGAGCGCGCCAACGCGGCAAGCCCCGACAGGTGCTGGAAATCCACCTCCATCCGCGCCTTGGCCAGCGCGGCTGCGGCGCCGAACCCGGCACAGAGCGCAGGGCTCAGCGTGCCAGAGCGCAGGCCGCTTTCCTGCCCGCCTCCGGCGATCAGCGGACCAATTTTCACCCCGTCACGCACCCACAGCGCCCCGATCCCCTTGGGGCCATAAAGCTTGTGCGCGGTGATCGCGATCAGGTCTGCGCCATCGGGCGGAGCGAGCTTGCCCGCGCCCTGCACGGCATCGCACAGGAACAGCGCGCCCGCTTCATGCGTCCGTTCGGCAAGGCGCGCCACCGGCTGGATCGTGCCAATCTCGTTGTTGACCTGCATCACCGCGACCAGACCGACACCATCGGGCAGCGGCACTTCCGGATCGACCAGCCCGGCAGCACTGACTGGCAACTCGTGCACCGCACTGCCGCTGGCAATCGCGGCATTGACCACGGCAGAATGTTCAATCGCCGAATAGGCAATCGGCCCGCGCGGCACCGAACGCAGCGCTTGGTTCAGCGCCTCGGTCGCGCCGCTGGTGAAGATCACCCGTCCACCTTTGGGCAGCAGACCCGCAACCTGTTCGCGCGCCAGTTCAACCGCCGCCGCGGCAGCGCGCCCGGCGCGGTGCATCGAATGCGGATTGGCAAAGCCCATGGACTCCGGGCCAGATAGCCACGGCAGCATGGCTTCCAGCGCTTCGGGCGCAAGCGGCGAGGTGGCTTGATGGTCAAGATAGATGGTTTTGCCAGTCATCGTTCGGAAAAGTTGCTTTTCGAAGGTCCGTTTCTATATAGCGCCTCTCTCCCGATCATAGCCCCATCTGGTCCGGCACGCTGTTTTCTCCGGCGGCCGCAGGTGGCGCCAGGCAGAAGCAGGTACAGGTCCATGCCGTCAGTCATCTTCCCCGGTCCCGAAGGTCGCCTTGAAGGGCGCTTCCAGCCCGCCACCCGTCCGCGTGCGCCGGTCGCCATGATCCTGCATCCGCATCCGCAGGCGGGCGGGACGATGAACGATCGCATCACCATGGCGATGTACAAGACCTTCCAGGCCCGCGGCTTTGCCACGCTGCGCTTCAACTTCCGCGGCGTCGGCCGCAGCCAGGGCAGCTTTGACAACGGCATCGGCGAACTGAGCGATGCCGCTGCCGCGCTCGACTGGGTCCAGTCGATCCATCCCGAAGCCAGCACCACCTGGATCGCGGGTTACAGCTTTGGCGCGCTGATCGGCATGCAGCTGCTGATGCGCCGCCCGGAAATCCGTGGCTTCATCTCGGTCGCGCCGCCCGCCAACATGTATGACTTCAGCTTCCTGGCCCCCTGCCCGGCTTCGGGCATCATTATCCAGGGCGCACAGGATACGGTGGTTACGCCGGGCGCGGTGCAGAAGCTGGTCGACAAGCTGCGCACCCAGAAGCACATCACGATCCATCACGATGAAGTGCCGCGGGCCAACCATTTCTTCGAGAACGAGCTCGACGACATGATGCGCGCCGTCGACAATTATCTCGACATGCGCCTCGCACCGGATTGCCCGATCCGCTGATGGATCAGGCGGGCGTGTAGCTCGCCCGCACCACCGGGGCTTCGCCGCTGTCGTAAGGCACGGTCCAGATCGCCACATTGACCCCGGCGACCAGCGCCAGGATCACGAGTAGCACTGCCTTGCGCCGTTCCCCGCGCCGCCATTGCAGCGCGGCCCCGGCCAGCATCAGCAATACGGCCAGGGTCAAGAGCGAGAGGACGGTTGTGATCATGGCCGGACTGGTCGGCGATTCAGCTCAGGGCGTCAAGCGGGTTGGTTTCGCCGGCCAGATCGAATAGCGGGCTTAATTCGGCGCGGCGCTGCTCCGGGGTCATGCGCCCGGCCCGCGCCAGAATGTATCCGGCGATCAGCATGACCACGATCGCCATGGCACCGCGCACCACCGCGCGGTCCAGCGCATGATCGGCCGCAACGTGATCAACCACCGCACCGATGCGGGCTTCATCACCGAAGACTTCAGCCAGCGCAGCCTGATCAAGACCGGGCGCGATGGCCTGGCCGTGGAGGACCATGCCAGCAAGGCTGCCGCCGCCCAGCGCCTCAATCCGGCGAAACAGTTCGGCCAGGCCGGTATCCACTCCGCCGGCAGCTTCGATCCGTCGGCGAAATCCTCCGCGAACCACTGGCATCAGCGCCGTCACCGCCGCCAGGGCCGCAGCGGGAGCGATCTCCAGCTGCCGCGAAACGGCAACCAGGCCGCCGCTGCGACGAAGGATGGCGAGCAGGCTCTCGTCCGGCATGACATGGTCTCCTTGGCGCACATGAAACCTGTGCCCGG
>CAWUNP010000260.1:0-3119 GCA_963923805.1 uncultured Novosphingobium sp.
CTGTCGCGCCGGGTCTCCGCGCTGGAAGAATTCATTGGCAAGCGGCTGTTCACCCGTCAGCACCAGTCGATGAAGCTGACCGACGACGGCAGCACCTTCTACAATGCCGTTGCGCCGAAGTTCGATGAGCTGGCAGCAGCGGTGGAAGGTCAGGTTGAGGACAGCCGCGTGCTGCGCCTGCGTCTGGGCGTCTTGCCGCTGTTCGGCAGCCAGCGCCTGTTCCCACGCCTGCCGGAACTGCGCAAGGCCCAGCCGCGCCTGCATATCGATTTCGATACCAGCCCTCACCTGGAAACCCGGGTCGGTGATACGCTGGACGCGGCCTTCATCCTCTCGCCCCAGCCCGATCCTTCGTTCCACGCGGTCCAGCTGGATCACAACAAGGTCTATGCGATTACATCGACGGCGCTCGCCAAGGAAATTGGCGCAACGCCAGACCGCGAAGTGCTCTCTCGCCAGACCTTTCTGATCCACACCGAACTGCCCGACAGCTTCACCGCCTGGAAGCAGGCGATCGGGCTGCCCGATCTCGATCCGGCGGCGATTGACCATTACGATTCGGGCCAGTTGATCCTTGAAGCGGCTGCGCAGGGTCTGGGCATCGCGATCATGCACGACGCTCACTTCGACCGCGCCCAGGATGGCCGTCTCGCCAGCCTCTACGATATCGAGGTGAAGAGCCCCTATTCCTACTGGTTCGTCTGCAAGCCGCACGCGCTGGACATTCGCGCCGTGCGGATCTTCCACGACTGGGTGGTGAAAACCGGGCTCTGATCAGGCAGAACTTCGGGCATGAACCGCCGATTCGCCCTTTTCGCCATTCCAGCCCTGTTCGTCCTGGCCGCCGCCGCGCCGCCTAGGAAGCCGGTGGCCAAACGGCCCGTTGCCACCAAGCCTGCGCCGCCGCTAGGGGACACCGTCCGCGTCGCGCTGGTCACGGAAATGGGCACGATCGAGCTGGAGCTTGATCACAAGCGCGCGCCGATCACGACCGAGAATTTCGTGCGCTATGTCGATCTGAAGAAGTTCGATGGCATTACCTTTTACCGCGCCATGCGGCTGCCGTGTGGTGATCAGCCCAATGGCCTGATCCAGGGCGGGCTGCAGGGCCATCCGCTGAAGGTGCTGAAGCCGATTGTCCACGAACCGACCAGCCTGACGGGCTTGAGCCACAAGGCCGGCACGATCTCGATGGCACGCCATGCGCCCGGCACGGCAAATGCCGACTGGTCGATCCTGCTGTCAGACCTGCCCAGCCTTGATGCCGATCCCAAGGCCGCAGAGCCCGAGGCTCAGGCCGGCTTCGCCGCCTTCGGCCACGTCACTGCCGGGATGGATGTGGTGCGCAAGATCTGGGATGCGCCGCTTTCGCCAACGAAGGGCGAAGGGCCGCTGAAGGGGCAGCTGCTGGAGCCGCCGGTAAAGATCATCAGCGCGCGGCGGGTGGCGCAATAACCCCTCCCGCTTGCGGGAGGGGCGCGAGACTTGGCGGCGATTGCCGCCTAGTCGCAGCGGGGTGGGCCCACCCCTAGCCCCTCCCGCAAGCGGGAGGGGAACCGGTCAGGCCACAGAGGCCTTGCGGATCACGCCCGGGTTCGCCGGCGGTTCGCCTTTGGGCAGGGCGTCAACGTGTTCCATGCCTTCGATCACCTGGCCCCAGACGGTGTACTGGCGGTCAAGGAAGGTGGCATCATCAAAGCAGATGAAGAACTGGCTGTTGGCCGAGTGCGGGTAGCTGGTACGCGCCATCGAGCAAACACCGCGAACGTGCGGTTCGTTGTTGAATTCAGCCTGCAGGTCCGGCTTGTCCGAACCGCCCATGCCGGTGCCGTTGGGGCAGCCGCCCTGGGCCATGAAGCCCGGGATCACGCGGTGAAACTTCACCCCGTCATAGAAGCCTTCCTGGGCCAGCTCGACGATCCGGGCAACGTGGCCGGGCGCAAGGTCCGGACGCAGCTTGATCACGACATCGCCGCTGTCGAGCGAGAGAGTGAGGGTTTCAGCCATGGTAATCTCCACTAGGTTTTCGCGCCCGATATAGGGCCGCTTGGGACAAAGTCACGCCTGAAGCCGGAACCCGGGTTGCAAAAGCCGGTGACCCGCCTAGACCGGCCCAGTCATGACCATGGACAAGCTCGACCCCGAACTGCACGAAAGCGCCGCGCTTGCGGCCGATGCCGGGCATGAAAGCGAAAGCCTGGACGCCGAAAACACCCTGAAACCGGAATTCGTCCGCCGCGTGCGCGATAGTCTGGAAGCCGGCGAAAACGACGCAGTTTACGGCATGGTCGAGGGCCTGCACCCGGCCGACATCGCCGACCTGTTCGAATTGCTCGATTCCGATGAGCGCCCGGCCCTGGCCCTGGCGATCAGCGATCTTATGGGCAGCGAGGTCTATGCCGAGCTCAACGATTATGTCCGCGAGGATATCGTCGAGCAGCTGCCGGCCGAGACCGTGGCCGACATCGCCGAGCAGCTCGATACCGACGATGCCGTGGCCATGCTGGAAGACCTCGATGAGGAAGACCAGCAGGCCGTTCTGGCCGAGATGGAGCCCGAGGACCGGGCCGCGATCGAAACCGCGCTGTCCTATCCGGAAGAATCCGCCGGCCGCCTGATGAGCCGCGATTTCGTCGCGGTGCCAGAGCACATGACCGTGGGCGATCTGATCGATTTCCTGCGCGAATCGGGCGAACTGGCCAACGAATTCTGGGAAGTCTTCATCGTCGATGCGCGGTTCCATCCGGTTGGCACCTGCGCGCTCAGCTGGATCCTGCGCACCCCGCGCTCGATCGCGCTGACCGATGTGATGCAGCGCGACCAGACCCTGATCCCGGTGACGATGGACCAGGAAGAGGTGGCGCTGCGCTTCCAGAAATATGCACTAATTTCCGCTGCCGTGGTTGATGCCGATGGGCGCCTCGTCGGCCAGATCACGGTCGACGACGTGGTCCACATCATCCAGGAAGAAGCGGGCGAGGACGTGCTGCTGCTGTCCGGGGCCGGTGATGGCGACATCAACGAACCGATCCGCGAATCCTATTTCAGCCGGGTGCGCTGGCTGATTGCCAACCTGCTGACCGCATCGTTGGCCGCAACCATCATCGCCTCGTTCGAAG
>CAWUNP010000261.1:0-3119 GCA_963923805.1 uncultured Novosphingobium sp.
GCGGAGCGCCCGCCCTCCGGCAAGCCGTGTGACAGCCGAACCGCGCTTACTTGCCGAGTTCGTCGAGCTTCTTCTGCATCGCGGCCATCTGGGCGCGGAGCTGGGCGATTTCATCGTCCTTGCTCTCAGCGGCAGCTGGCTTGCTATCATTGAGACCCGGCACGAAGGCAGATGCTGCGGCCTTGAACATTTCAAGGTTGCGTTGCGCCAGCTTGGCCAGCGGGTTGTTACCCAGGCTGGTTTCAAACGCTTCGCGCAGTTTGGCCTGGTTGGAGCGGAAGTTCTCCATCGAGGCTTCGAGGTAATGCGGCACCAGGCTCTGCATCGAATTGCCGTACATCCCGATCAGCTGGCGCAGGAAATTGACAGGCAGCATCTGCTCTCCGCCGGCGCTTTCCTCTTCCATGATGATCTGGGTCAGGATCTGGTGAGTGATATCGGCGCCGGTTTTAGCGTCGAGCACTTTGAACTCCACGCCGTCGCGGGTCATCTTGGCGAGATGCTCAAGCGTGATGTAGCTGGAGGACTGCGTATTGTAGAGCCGCCGGTTCGCGTACTTCTTGATGATCACGGTATCGCCTTTGGCCTGTGCCATGCGTTCCCCCTGTGTCTGTGCAGTTGCAGCGATGTTAGCACCCGCAACAAAGCATTTGCAACATGAGTCATGTTGCGCAGCAAAAGCCGTCAGCGGGCGAAGCGGCGCCCGAGCAAGGTCAGGAGTTCATACTGCGACAGCCCGCTCACAGCGGCCGCCGCGGGCAGGCTGTAATCGATCGAGAGCCAATCGCCCTCGCCCAGTTCCGGCGCGGCTGTCAGATCGACCACTGTCATGTCCATCGAGACGCGGCCAATCACCGGAATCTGGCGGTCCTTGCTGCGCAGCATCCCTTTGCCCGACCAGCAGCGCAGATAGCCATCGGCATAACCGATGCTGACAACGCCGATCCGCATCGGCCGCGGTGCGACAAAGGTAGCGTTGTAGCCAACCCCCTCACCCGCTGCGATGTCGCGAACCTGGATCAGGGCGGCCTGCGGCGTCACAACCTGAACAATTTCATCCTGCAGGGCCGCGCAGGGGATGCCGCCATAAAGCGCCAATCCCGGACGCGTCAGATCGCCGTGATAGGCCGCACCCAGCGTAATGCCCGCACTGTTGGCCAGGCTGGCGCGGCGGTGCGGCACCATGCTGCGCGCTGCAAGCCATCGCTCATGCTGCGCAGCATTGTGTGCAGAGGGATCATCGGCCGAAGCGAGGTGCGAATGGAGGACATCGATCTTGAGCTGGCCCACGATCGGATCGCCCAGATCAGCAAGGCTTAGTCCGATCCGGTTGATCCCGGTATCTACCATGACATCGCAGGCGCCGCCGCCAGCATTACGCCAGCGCCGCGCCTGCGGCAGCGAATTGATGACCGGGCGAACGCCCGTTGCGCTGGCATAGGCCGCATCTGCATCGGTCAGCGGCCCGTGCAGCACCGAGATTGCGGCGGCCGGGACATGCGCCAAGAGGGGCTGGACCTCTTGCGAGTGCGCCACGAAAAAGTCCTGGCAGCCGGCATCGCGCAAGACCGGCGCAACGCCAGCCACGCCAAGCCCATAGGCATCTGCCTTTACCGCAGCACCGGCCCGCGCCGGGCCCGATAGCCGATCAAGCGCCCGCCAGTTCGCAGCCAGCGCGACAGGGTCGATGGACAGGCGCAGTGCGGCTGGCGGAAGGTCAGGCAACGTCATCGGCAAAGTCGCGCGGCTTCCCATTCGGCAAGCCCCACCAGGCAACCAGCAGCGCCATCAGCACCACACCCCAGGTATACCATAGCCCCGAATAGGGATCGCCGGTCCGGGCGACGATGAAACTGGCAATGAAGGGCAGGAACCCGCCGAAATAGCCCGTACCAATATGATAGGGGATCGACATCGAACTGTAGCGCACCTTGGGCGGGAACATTTCTGCCAGCAAGGCCGCCACCGGACCATAGGTTGCAGCAGAGAGCGCCATAAGCACCAGTAGCGCAGCAACGATCAGGACCGAATGGCCCAGGCTGGGCTTGTGCTTCTCAAAATTGAACACGATCTTGCCGGCGCGTGCCTCAATCTCAGCCTTGCGGGCCTTGGCATCGTCCCAGTTGATCCCATCAAGCGCAACAACCTGATTGCCCCCCATCACGAGATCAAGCGTGCTGCCCTGCTCAAGCGTATAGCCGATCCCGGCCCCGGCAAAGTCGCCCATCAGCTTGCCGCACTGGGTCTTCTGCTTGGTCGAGAACGGGTCATACCGGCAGTCGTTGCCACGGATGGTCCATTCGATCGACGATTGCTGCGCCGGGTTCTTCGCAACCGAACCGATGAACCAGAAAGTCGGGAACAGCAGCAGCAGGGTCAGGGCATAGCCGATGACGATCGGTTTCTTGCGGCCGATCCGGTCGGACAGGCTGCCGAAGTAAAGGTAGAACCCCATCCCGATCAGCGCGGCGATACCCACGATGATTTCCGCTGTGGTGCTTTCGACATGCATCGCGTTCTGGAGGAATGACAGGCCTGAGAACATGGCCGTGTACCAGATCACGGTCAGACCGGCGGCCACGCCGAACAGGGCGATGAAAATCCGCTTCTTGTTGCCCGGATAGGTAAAGCTCTCGACGAACGGATTGCCCGAAGTCTCTCCCGCTTCCTTCATGGCCTGGAACACCGGGCTTTCCGAGAGCTTGAAGCGCATCCACAGCGAAACCGCCAGCAGCAGCAGGCTCAGCAGGAACGGCACCCGCCAGCCCCATTCGTTCCAGGTTTCCGCGCTCATGGCGGCCTTGCAGCCCAGCACCACGATCAGGCTCAGCACAAAGCCGCCGACCACGCTGGCCTGGATATAGCTGGTAAAATAGCCGCGCCGCTTGAACGGCGCATGCTCTGCCACATAGATCGCCGCGCCGCCATATTCACCGCCCAGCGCCAGTCCTTGCAGGATCCGCAGCATGATCACGATGGCCGGCGCCCAAAGTCCGATGTCCCCTGCCGCAGGGATCAGCCCGACCCCGGCCGTGGCGATCCCCATCAGCGTGACGGTGACCAGGAAGGTGTATTTGCGGCCCAGCTTATCGCCCAGGTAACCGAACAGAACTGCGCCG
>CAWUNP010000262.1:0-3107 GCA_963923805.1 uncultured Novosphingobium sp.
ATGATCCCGATCACCACCACCAGCACCTTGAACCCGCCCAGCAGCGAAATGTGATAGCCGCCCAGATCGAAGCCGATCCGGTCAAGCCACACCAGGAATTCGGCCAGGTTCATGCCGCGGCCCAGGCGGCGAGGCCGCGTTCCAGATCGGCGATTAGGTCAGCCGGGTCTTCCAGCCCGATCGACAGGCGCACCCCGAACTTGTCGGCGGTGTCCATACCCTCCAGCGGCCACTGCGTCGCGGTGCGCAGCGATGCGGGGTCAATCGGGGTCACCAGGCTTTCGAACCCGCCCCACGAATAGCCGATGCCAAACAGGCTGAGCGCATCGATAAAGGCATCGCGTGCTGCGCCGTCCTTGCCCTTGAAGACCAGGCTGAACAGCCCGCAGCCGCCACTGAAATCGCGCTGCCACAGATCATGCCCCGGCGATCCGGGGAGCATCGGGCACAGCACGCGGGCCACTTCGGGCCGGGCATCAAGCCACTTGGCCAGCGCCATGACACTGGCGGTCTCGCGCTCCAGCCGGAGCCCCATCGTTCGCAGGCCGCGCAGGGCAAGCGCGGCATCATCGGGCGAAACGACCTGCCCCAGAGCCTGCGCCGTCTTGCGCAGCTTGGCGTAGTACTTCTCACCCGCGGCGGCGCTGCCCATCATCAGGTCGGAATGGCCGCCAACATGCTTGGTCAGGCTCATGATCACGATATCCGCGCCGCGTTCCAGCGCCGGGAAGGCGAGCGGCCCGGCCCAGGTGTTATCAAGCACCACCGCCATCCCGCGCGCATGGGCGAGGGCAGACAGGGCCGGGACATCCTGCACTTCCAGGGTCAGGCTGCCCGGGCTTTCCAGCAGGACCGCCTTGGTGCGATCGCAAGCGGCAGCGGCAAAGGCCTGCGGGTCCAGCGGATCGAACCAGCGAGTTTCGATGCCCATGTCCTTCAGCAGCCCGCGCGCCATCAGGCGGGTCGGTTCATAGGCATTGTCGGTCATCAGCAGCACGTCGCCCGGGCGGAGCACGGCCAGCAAGGCCCCCGCAATCGCGGCAACGCCTGACGGGTACAGCACGGTCCCGGCGGCGCCCGGCTCCAGCTCGGTCAGGGCATCGGCCAGCGCCCACTGGGTGGGGGAACCGCGACGGCCGTAATAGAAGTGGCCATCCTCGTTGGGCTTGCCCGCGTGCAGGGCGGCCGCATCGGGATAGAGGTGCGTCGAGGCGCGCCAGACCGGCGGGCTGACCACCGAGCCCGGCTGGCTGGGCGTGCCGGTCCATTCGGCGCTGCGCCCCGCGCCAACCAGACGGGTTGCAGGGGCGATATTCTCAGGAGATTTCTTGGCCAAACCTGGTCCGTTCGTATTGAAGCCTATGCCGTTCCGGTAGCCTTGGGGGTGGCCGGATCGGCGCCCCATTCGCTCCAGCTGCCGTCATAGAGCTTGCTATCGTCCTTGCCCAGCAGGTGCATGCCAAAAAGCAGGACGCAGGCGGTAACGCCGCTGCCGCAGGTGGTGATGACGGGCCTGGAAAGATCGATGCCAGCATCGGCAAAAGCCGCGGCAAGCCCGTCCTTGTCCTTGAAGGTGCCATCGGGGTTGAACAGCGCCGAATAGGGCAGGTTACGCGAACCGGGGATGTGGCCGGCGGCAATGTGCGGGCGGGGATCGGCTTCATCACCGGTGAAACGGGCCGCGCCGCGGGCATCGAGCACCTGCTCTGCGCCGCTGGCGACGTTGGCCAGCATATCGTCCTTGCTGCGAACCTTGCCCTCTTCCTGCCAGGCGGTGAAGTGGCGGTGGCGCAGCGTTTCGCGGCCCTCGGCCAGCGGGCGGCCTTCGGCCTTCCACTTGGCGATCCCGCCATCAAGAATGGCAACATCGTGCGCGCCAAACAGCTTGAGCATGAACCAGGCGCGGGCAGAGGTTTTCACCGCGCTGTCATCGTAAATCACGATCCGGCTGCCATCGCCCAGACCCAGCGATTGCATCCGGCTGGCAAATTTTTCCGGCGGGGGCAGGGTGTTGTCGACCGGCGATGCCGTGTCCACCAGATCGGCCAGATCCATGAAGACCGCACCGGGGATGTGGCCAGCCAGGTATTCATCCAGCCCGCTGCGCCCGGAGGCCGGCATATGCCAGCTGGCATCGACGATCCGCAGGTCGCTGGCGCCCATTTCGTTCGCCAGCCATTCGGTGGTGACAAGACTGTCCATTTCGTGCGTCCTCCTCGCAGCCTGCCGGTCATGCGCGCTGTGCGCGTCAGGTCCGGGCGAGTGCCGCGCTCCTCTTCGCTGCACCTGCGAAGAAAGGCTTAACCTGCCCGGTGGGCCGCGTCCATGCAATTCGCTCAGTCAACCAGCCGCTGGCCCAGCCGGGTAAATGTGCGCGGGCCAAGATCCAGCCGGAACGGACGGAGCGCCGCATTTGGCGCTTCGGGCAATTCCCCGATCACGAAGGTCCGGGCCACAACCATTGGCTGGTTGTCAGCCTCAACGGCGGCCAACCGCAGCCGGGCAAGTGGCACGAAATAGGCGCTGTTCCCGGCCTTGATCGGCGTGATCGCCGCCAGAGGCAGGCGCAGTTCGCCGGTAAATTCGGCGCTTGCGCCGGGGGCCAGTTCCAACAGCGCATGGCGCAGTTCCAGCCGGTTGGCCGGATTGGCGAGCTGCTGTTCAACCGGCAGCGAGGCGTGGGCCGCAACCATGTCACCCTCGATCGCAAGGGCATTGAGACTTGCCGGGCCGTGATTGGTAATGCGCAGATCATAGGCCAGTGTCGTCGCCATCAGCGAAGCATCGAGGCGGCGCGCCCGCAGGGTGATCTGAAGCCTATCGGTGGCTGGTTGCGCCTGCGGTTGCGCTTGCGCGTGCGGTGCCGGTGCTGCTTTGGGTGCTGGCGCCGCGGCTGGCTCGTTCGGGCTGGCCGGGGCAGGGCTGCGCGGCTGACGCTGCCGCCACAACAGGCCGCCCACCACCGCCAGCAGCGCCAATGCCCCAAACAGCGCGCCCATCGCAAAGGCGGCCCAGCCGGACTCTTTGTCTGCCGCAAGGACCGGTGCGGCCGCCGGGCTCTGGCGCGCCAGGATAGCGGCTGGCGTACTTGGCGCTCGCACCACCGC
>CAWUNP010000263.1:0-3106 GCA_963923805.1 uncultured Novosphingobium sp.
GCAAGCACAGCGGGATCGTCCAATTTGCCAAGGGCTCCGAATTGCTGACGCTGGCGGTCAAGGCCAGCGCCAGCCAGGGCGGCTTCGTGATCACCTTTGAGGATATCACCCGGCAATTGCTCGATCAGCGTCAGGCGGCCTGGTCCGACGTTGCCCGCCGCATCGCGCACGAGATCAAAAATCCGCTGACCCCGATCCAGCTGGCCACGGAACGGCTCAAGCGGCGCTATCGCAAACTTGTGACGGCAGACGTCGATCTGTTTGACGAGCTGACCAGCACGATCATCCGCCAGGTTGGCGATCTGCGCAAAATGGTTGACGAGTTCTCATCGTTCGCGCGGCTGCCCAAGCCGGTCTTCCGCAGCGAGGACCCGGTCGATCTCGCCCGGCAGGCGCTGTTCCTGCAAGAAGTGGCGCGACCGGAATTGAACTTCGCCTTCTCGGCCGACAGCCGGATCGGGACCATCGCCTGCGATCGGCACCAGTTCGGCCAGGCCATGACCAACGTGCTCAAGAACGCCACCGAGGCGATCGAGGCGCGGCAAAAGCTGGCCGATGCAGACTATCGTGGTCAGGTAACTCTGGCCCTGTCGCTCGATGGGGATGATCTGGTCGCCACGGTTACCGACAACGGGATCGGCCTGCCGCAGGATCGGGAACGGATCATCGAACCCTACGTTACGACCCGTGAAAAGGGCACCGGGCTGGGGCTCGCGATCGTCAAGAAGGTCGTCGAGGAGCACGGCGGCGATATGACATTCGGACCGGCTGAAGGGCAGGGAACGGTGGTAACCATGCGGTTCGCGCGCGATCCGCTGGGGGCCGGCAGCACAAGTGAAGCAGCGGAATAGGCGCGGGATTAGGACTGGCAATGGCACTCGATATTCTTATCGTCGATGATGAACGCGATATTCGCGAACTGGTCGCGGGGGTGCTGGCCGATGAAGGCTATGAGTGCCGCACTGCTGGTGACAGCGTTACCGCGCTTGAGATGATCGACCAGCGCCGCCCCAGCCTGGTCCTGCTCGATGTCTGGCTTCACGGCAGCCCGATGGACGGGCTGGAAGTGCTTGATGCGATCAAGACCCGCGAACCCGAACTGCCGGTGATTATTTTCTCCGGTCACGGCAATATCGACACGGCCGTATCCGCGATTGGGCGCGGGGCGATGGATTTCATCGAAAAGCCGTTCGAGGCCGAGCGCCTGCTCCATCTCGTTGCGCGGGCGACCGAGACCGAGCGGCTTCGCCGGGAGAATGCGCGCCTGCGTGAAGGCTTTGTCACGGCGGATGAATTCACCGGCAATTCCAGCGCGATCAACCAGGTGCGCGCTACGTTGAAGCGGGTTGCCAACACCGGCAGCCGCCTGCTGATTTCCGGCCCGGCCGGCGCGGGCAAGGAAGTGGCCGCCCGGCTGCTCCACTCCTGGAGTCCACGGGCCGATCATGCCTTCGTTACGGTCAATTCGGCGCGGATCACGCCCGAACGGTTTGAGCAGGAGCTGTTTGGCGAGGAATCGGGCGGCAAGCTGGTCCGCGCGGGCCTGCTGGAACTGGCTGATGGCGGCACGCTCTATCTGGATGAAGTGGCGGATATGCCGGAGTCTACCCAGGCCCGGATCTTGCGCGTGCTGACCGAGCAGAGTTTCGTGCGGGTGGGCGGGCATCGCCAGATCCGCGTTGATGTGCGCGTGGTGTCCTCCACCGCTCGCGACCTTGAACGCGAGATCGCTGAAAAGCGGTTCCGCGAAGACCTGTTTTACCGGCTCAATGTGGTGCCCGTGGCGATCCCGTCACTGGCAGAGCGGCGCGACGATATTCCCACCCTGGTCGATCACTTCTTCGCCCGTTTCGCCAGCGATCAGGGGGTTCCCCCGCCGGAAGTCAGCGGCGAGGCAATGGCGGCGCTGCAGAGCTATGAATGGCCCGGAAATGTCCGTCAGCTGCGCAATCTGGTTGAGCGCACGATCATTCTGACCCCCCGTGAAAAGCTGGAGCGGATCGAAGCCGATATGCTCCCCGGTGAATTGCTGGGCGGACGGATCAGCGGGGATGGCAACCTTTCGGCGCTGATGGGCGTGCCGCTGCGCGAAGCCCGCGAAAACTTTGAGCGAGAATACCTGCGGGTGCAAATCCGACGCTTCTCCGGGAACATCTCGCGCACTGCAGCCTTTATCGGGATGGAACGCTCGGCCTTGCATCGCAAGCTCAAGCTGCTCGGCATGGTCGATCGGCGCGAGGATGAATGCGAGGAGGAAGTGGCCGAATGATCGGCGCGTTTTGTGCATTGCGGCATGGCTGAAGGCGGGATAATCTGCCGTCATTGAATGACGGTTGCCTCAGGGCAGCCAGACTGCGAACCGCCACCAAGGCGGGCGCCAAGAACGAAGGAGACCGCAATGACCTCTCGCACGCTGAGCGCCCGTCCGCGCCCGCCGAAGCCTGAAGCTGAACCCGCACCGGCGCTGATTGCCGGCAAGGGCCAGAACCTGCAGGATCAGTTTCTTAATCTTCTGCGCAAGAACAAGATTCCGGTGACGATGTTCCTGGTCAAGGGCGTCAAGTTGCAGGGGATTGTTACCTGGTTTGACAATTTCTCCATCCTGCTGCGGCGTGATGGCCAATCGCAGCTGGTCTACAAGCACGCCGTTTCCACCATCATGCCGAGCCAGCCGATCGAGGCTGACCAGTTCGGCAGTGCCGGGGAAGGGGGCAAGAAGACCCGCCTGCTGCAGGATGTGTTCCTCTCCGGCCTGCGCAAGGAAGCCGTTCAGGTCACCATGTTCCTGGTCAATGGAGTGATGCTGCAGGGCCGCGTTGCGGCTTACGACCTGTTCTGTATGCTGCTGGAGCGCGAAGGCTATGTCCAACTGGCCTACAAGCACGCCGTCTCGACGATCCAGCCCGCCACGCCGGTTGACCTGACCGGGGATTGGGATGGTGAAGAGGACACCGACGTCTGAGCTTTCTGGAAGACAGTCGCGAAGACGTAGCCCGCGGTGCGCGGGCCCTTGTCGTTTGCCCCACCTTCTGCAGTCGGAGCGGCAGTTCCGATCCTGAGGCCCGTCTGGAAGAGGCGAAGGGTCTGGCCCTGTCTCTTATACACA
>CAWUNP010000264.1:0-3094 GCA_963923805.1 uncultured Novosphingobium sp.
GGAGATGTGTATAAGAGACAGGTGTTGATCGACCGGCGCGGCAATATCCGCTTCACCCACCGCGGGTTTCATCCCGACAAGACGGCCGAATACCAGCAACACATCAATCAGTTAATCAACGAGCACTGAAAGCCCTTTGCATGAAAAGAATACTGCTTTGTGGCGGACTGATCCTGTCCGTTAGTGGATTGTCAGCGTGCGCATCGGTGGCGCCCTGGCAGCGAGACATCACCGCCCGTCAATCGATGGCCCTGGTGAAGAACGGCAACTTTGCGGCCGCTCGCGATCATATTTATTTCAGCAAGGAAGCCGCAACCGGCGGTGCCTCGCTTGATGGTGGAGGCTGCGGATGCAACTGACCCTTAATGCCGGCGGCCGAATTGCTGCCGCACTCAGTCTGGCCACTGCGGGGCTGCTGGCCGCAACAGGCGCGCAGGCGCAATCCTCTGCCAACGGCAAGCCGGCTGGACAGGACACGGGCACCGTCAATGCCTATGATCTGCCCGCTTCTGAACCGGGTACGATGACTGCCGATTCCGCCATTCTCTTCTACAAGGAAGGCGATGGCCGTGTTCAGGCGATCGAACCGATGCTGGCCATGACGGTCAATGGCCGGGATGGCTCCTCGTACAGCGCCAGGTTTACTTACGATACGCTGACGGGCGCTACACCCAACGGCGCGGCGCCGTGGACCTCAAACCAGACCTTCGTGACACCGGTGCGGCAGCGCAGCGAAAGTCATACCGGCGCTTCGGGCGGTACGGTCGTGACCCTGCCCGGCAGTGGCTTGCAGGTGCTGAACTATGATGCCGCAGCAAGAAAGCTGCCGGTCGATGCCGGGTTCCGGGATCAGCGCTATGCACTTGACCTGGGAATGACCAAGCCGTTGACCGATGCAACCAAGCTCAGCCTTGGTATCAACGGATCGACCGAAACTGACTATCAATCCATTTCGGGCCGCGCCGGCATTGCCCAGGAACTGGGTGGGAACAACACCACGCTGTCGTTCGGCGTCAACTTCGAACACGACATTTCGAAGCCCCATTATGGCACGCCGCCGCCACTGACCCAGATGAACGGCAATCTGAAGGGGCCTTCGCGGTCGAAGAATGTGCTGGGTCTGATCGCCGGCGTCACCCAGGTTGTCGCGCCAGGCGTGGTTGTGCAGGCGAACTACACCTTCGGTTCGCTCAACGGCTATCAGACCGATCCTTACAAGATCGTCTCCGTTGTCGATTCCGCAACCGGGGCGCCGCAGCGGTATCTTTATGAATCGCGTCCTGACAAGCGCACGCGCCATGCTGCCTATCTTGGCACCAAGGTGGCCGTGGGATCCTTCGTAACGGAGCTTTCCGGCCGGTATTATACTGACAGTTGGGGCATCAAGGCGGTCACCGCGCAAGTGTCCGAACATGTTCCCGTGGGTGAAAGGGCCTATATCGAGCCGATGGTGCGTTACTATCATCAGACGGCGGCTAACTTCTTCACCTATTACCTCAATGGCAGCCGGCCCCTGCCGCAATATGCCAGTGCGGACAGCCGATTGGACAAGTTCAATGCCATCACGGGCGGCATCAGTGGCGGCTACAAGCTGACCGATAAGCTGGAGCTCTATGGTCTTGCCGAATACTACAAGCAGGCCGAGGCCGGGACACCGGCCCGGCTACCCGGCAACAGCCAGCTTAACCTGTTCGCCGGAACCAATGCGATCAGCCTGATGACGGGCATCAAGCTGACGTTCTGAGGTGCAGGCTGCCCATGGATAGATTGAGAGTGGCCATGGGCAGACCTGCCAAGAAAGTTGCGCGGCGGCGGCTGATGCCCCGGCTGAAACCGCCGCGCAGCTATACTTTCATGGCGATGAATTCGCCGTGCGAAGTGCTGCTGGATGGCGGGACAGAGCGTGTGATGCAAATGCTAGGCCGACTGGCCGAAGCTGAAGCACGGCGGATCGAACACACGTACAGCCGGTATCGCAGCGACAGCCTGTTGTCGGCGGTCAACCGTTCGGCGGGAATGCCGGTTGCGATCACGCCGGAAATGGCCGCCTTGCTTGATTATGCCGACACGTGTTTCCGGCTTAGTGATGGCCTGTTCGATATCACCTCGGGCGTGTTGCGCCGGGCCTGGCGGTTCGATGAAACTGCCACCAAGCCTAGCGCATCAACCATTGCCGCTTTGCTGCCCCTGATCGGCTGGGAAAAAATTGAGCGCGGGCCAGCGACAGTCACTGTCCCGCCGGGAATGGAGCTCGATTTTGGCGGTCTGGGGAAGGAATATGCCGTGGACCGGGTTCTCCTTATGCTGGCAGAGAAAACCGATGTTCCGGTGCTCGTGAATTTTGGCGGCGATTTGCGGGTCACCGGCCCTCGCCGCGATGGCTCGGCCTGGCAGATCGCGATCGATGCGGTCGATCCGGGAGCGGAAAGCCCCGCGGCCATCGCGCTCAAACAAGGTGCATTGACGACCAGCGGCGATGCGCGCCGATCAGTCGTGATCGATGGCATACGCTATGGCCATATCCTTGATCCACGGAGCGGCTGGCCGGTGCAAAATGCCCCGCGCTCGGTCACCGTAGCCGCACCGACCTGCATGGAAGCAGGCATAATGTCCACGCTGGCCATGGCGCATGGCGCCGCAGCCGAACAGTTTCTGCGTGAAGAGCAGCAAGCGGCTTGGGTCTTACGCTGAACCCGCCGCCCTTTTGTCTGGAGTATCCGATGAACCGACTTGTGAAGCTGCTTGGCGCCTTGCTGCTGATGGTACTTATGCAGACGCCCAGCCTGGCCGCGCAATCGCAGGGCAGCGGCCAGCATTTCAGCTATCGGCTGACCAGCAAACAGGCGAGCCTTGGCAGCAATGGCAAGCTGGATCTGGCGCTGACCCTGACTATCAAGCCCGGCTGGCACATCTATTGGTCCAATCCCGGGGAGAGTGGATATGCCCCGGCGATCGATTGGACGACGCCGACCGGGACGGTTGCATCGGCCCTTATCCATCCGGCGCCTGAATTGCTCACACTCGGCGGGATCGCATCCAACGTGCATACCGGGCCTGTCTCTTATACACATCTCCGAGCCCACGAGACCTCTCT
>CAWUNP010000265.1:0-3083 GCA_963923805.1 uncultured Novosphingobium sp.
ATGAAGCCGAAGAAGATCAGCATCCAGAAGATCTGGCTGGACCAGGTTTCGGCAAGTTGCGCGATTTGAGGCATCAGAGCGTCCGCAATTTGTCCGGCCGGCCCCGCCCCGATGGGGCAGGAACCAGCCGGTCAGTCAGTCAATCGTAGGTCTTAGGCGACGAAGATCAGGATCATCGCGACGACGAACGAGAGCAGGCCCAGAAGTTCGGCGGCGGCGAAGCCGATGAACAGGCGGCCCTGCTGGCCGTCAGCCGCGCCCGGGTTGCGCAGCGCGCTTTCCAGGAACGAACCGAACACGTTACCCACGCCGATGGCGGCCATGCCGGCGCCGATGGCAGCGAGACCAGCACCGATCAGCTTGGCGCTTGCAGGTTCCATTACGATAACTCCTCTTTTCGAAAATTCGTGTGGTTGGATTGGGACTTAGTGCAGGTTTTCGGCGTCGTTGAGATACAGCGAAGTCAACAGCGCAAAGACGTAGGCCTGGATCCCGGCAACCAGGATTTCCAGGGCGCAGATCGCGATCATCAGCGCGAAGCTGAGGACCGAAACCACCGGGCCAATGCCAAGACCGGCATTAACACCGTTGATCACGAAGCCCGACAGCACTTCCAGCAGCACGTGCCCGGCCATCATGGCCACAAACAGTCGCAGGCCGAGGCTGAAGGGACGCACCAGGAAGGACACCAGCTCGATCATGAAGATCAGCGGGATCATCACCAGCGGGGTGCCATGCGGCACGAACAGCGAGAAGAAGTGCAGCTTGTGCTTCCAGAAGCCGACGATCAGCACGATCGCAAAGCTCATCACCGCCAGCACGCCGGTGGCGGTGAAGTGGCTGGTAAAGGTGAAGGGATGCAGGCCAATCAGCCCCAGCGGTATCAGCCCCAGGATGTTGGCGAAGAGGATGAACATGAACAGCGAGAAGATGTAGGGCACATACTTCTTGCCGGCCGGGCCGATATTGGCGGCCAGCAGGTTGTCGATGAAGCCGGTGAAGCCTTCGACCGCCATCTGCCAACGACCGGGAACCAGTTCCCGCTTCAGGCCGCCCGCGACGAAGACCAGCAGCGCAACGGCCGCGATCGCCATCCACAGCGACGAGTTGGTGAAGGCAATATTGTAGCCCGCGATCTGCCAGTGATCGGTGCCGAACAACGGCTCGATCGTGAACTGGTGCATCGGATCGACTTTAGCCGCTTCGGCCACGCGACGTACCCTTCTTGCTCAATTCATATGCGACCAGCGCCCCTCTGGCCTAAAGCAAGGTCATTCAGGGCGCCGGGACGAAATCCGGATAATATTCCTGAAGGAAACGATGATCCCGAAGGCCATCATCACCAACAGACCCCAGGGCTTGGTTCCGGCAAACTGGTCAATGACCCAGCCGATGAACGCACCGCCACCAATCCCCCCGATCAGTTCGGCCAGAACGCGATTGCCAAGGCGGTAATTCGCATCGGCTTCCGTGCCCAGGCTTGGCTTGTTGCGCCGTTCTTCCCGCTCGCGTGCGGCCTTGAGCCGCGCTTCGAGCGCGTTGACCCGCGCATCATCGCCAATAGGGTCTCGTGCAGAAGGCTCGTCACTCATGCCAATCTCCTTTTGCGGGAGCGATAGACACAGGCAACAGCCGCCCGCCGAGGGCTCCGGCCCCTTAGGTTGGGGCAAGCCGCGAGTCAACCGCCGCCGAGGGCGGTATAACCGGCCAGTGCAGCGGAAAGTTTAGCCGATGCGGGGCGCAGCGGGAGAATCAGGGGCAGCGCGGATCCCGCAGCGGTGCTGCGGTCGTGCGGGTTTGCCAGGAGCCATCGGGTGCCTGGTATTTTTCACCCGGCACGGTGCGGGCGATCGCCTGGCAACCGGCAGAAAAAGCATACTCTTCGATCGTTGCACCATTGGCCTGGGCGCGCTCGGCATAAACGGCCTTGCGCTTGATGTTGATGTCATCGGCCAAGCGCCGCACTTCGGCAGAAGGCGCCGCGGGGAAGCCAAGATAGCCATCAACCTTTTCGCCGACCTGTCCGCTCGCTCGGGCGGCGGCATAGGCCGGGTCACGCTGCTGGGCAGCGGCCGGAGCAGCCAGCGCCTGGGTCCGATGGCCGGAGCAGCTTGTGCCGCAATTTCCGGTAGTTCGTCCTCGGCCGTTGGCATCGTTCCTGCTTGCGCGTTCGAGCGGTGAAAGGCAATGCAGCTTCGACAAAAGGAGCACGCGTGCGCGACGAAGAGGGAGGCGAACCGCATCATGGCACGGGCCACCGCGCCCGGCTCCGCGCGCGGCTGCTGGGTGGCGGCGCCGAAGCCCTCGCTGATCATGAGGTGATCGAATACCTGTTGATGCTGGCCATTTCGCGCAAGGATGTGAAACCGCTGGCGAAAAGCCTGCTTGCCCGGTTCGGCGGGTTGGCCGGGGTGCTCAATGCCGATGCCAAAGCCTTGGCGCTGCATCCCGGCATGGGTGAAACCAGTGCCGCCGCGCTGAAGATCGTGGCACTGGGCGCCCGTCGCCTGGCCCGCGCCGAACTGTCGGAACAGCCGGTGCTGGCCAGCTGGCAGGCGCTGATCGATTACCTGACGATCGACATGGCGCACCTGACGCATGAGCGGGTGCGGGTGTTCTATCTCGATACCCGCAACCGGCTGATCCTCGATCACCTGGAAAGCGAGGGCGCGCTCGATGAAGCGGCGATCCACCCGCGCAACGTGGTCAAGCGCGCGCTCGATCTGGGGGCGGCGGCGCTGATCCTGGTCCACAACTATCCGTCCGGCTCGCCCGAGCCAAACCGCGCCGATATCCAGATTACCAATCGCATTGCCGAAGCCGGGCGGCTACTCGGGATCGTGGTTCATGACCATGTGATCGTCGGCCGCCATGGCCATACCAGCCTGCGTGCCAAGGGACTTGTCTGAAGCCATGAGCGCTATCCCCGCCCTCCCCATGCTCAAGGGCATCAAGGTGGTTGACCTGACCACCGTGGTCTTCGGCCCCTATTGCACCCAGATCCTGGCCGATCTGGGCGCCGAGGTAATCAAGGTGGAAACCCCCGGCAGCGGCGACGTGCTGCGCTGGGCCGCGAAAAGCGC
>CAWUNP010000266.1:0-3072 GCA_963923805.1 uncultured Novosphingobium sp.
ATTCCAGGCTGGCGCGGGTCGCATCCTGCTTCGAAGGATCGGCAAAGCTGGAAGGATCGGGAACCAGCCCGCCGATCGCCACAACGTCTTCCGGGCTGGTGCCCCAGGTAACGGTCGGCTGGACGTCAGCGGCGTTGATTGTGATCGACTTGTCGTAAGTCGCGCCCGGATCGGTCGCCAGGCTCTTCCACCAGGCGACCGCGGCGTCCCAGTCGGCGCCCTTGGGCGCATAGGTCCGGCCTTTCAGGAAGGCGAAGGTCTTTTCGTCCGGCGCGACCAGACCGGCCCGGGCGCCGGCCTCGATGCTCATGTTGCAGACTGTCAAGCGGCCTTCGATGCTCATTTCCTCGAACACCTTGCCGCGATATTCGATGACATGGCCCGTGCCGCCGGCTGTGCCGACCACGCCAATGATATGCAGGATCAGGTCCTTGGGGCTGACGCCCGGCGAAAGATCGCCGACAACCCGCACTTCCATCGTCCGCGACTGTTTGAGCAGCAGGGTCTGGGTGGCAAGGACGTGCTCAACCTCGCTGGTGCCGATCCCGAAGGCAAGAGCGCCCAGTCCGCCGTGGCAGGCCGTGTGACTATCGCCGCAGACAATCGTTGCGCCCGGCAGCGAAAAGCCCTGTTCCGGGCCGACCACATGGACGATGCCCTGCTCCGCATCGGCATCGCCGATATAGCGGATGCCAAAGGCGGGGGCGTTCCGTTCCAGCGCTTCCAGCTGCGCCGCGCTTTCCCGATCGGCGATCGGAACCCGCTTGCCATCGCTGGTGCGGCGCGCCGTGGTGGGCAGGTTGTGATCGGGCACGGCCAGCGTCAGATCGGGTCGGCGCACCTTGCGCCCGGCCACGCGCAGCGCTTCAAACGCCTGCGGGCTGGTCACTTCGTGGACAAGGTGGCGATCGATGAAGATCAGTGCCGTGCCATCATCACGGGTTTCGACGATGTGGGCGTCCCAGATCTTCTGGTAAAGGGTGCGGGGCTGTACAGTCATGACAAGACAAGGTCCTTACGCCGCAGGTCGCGATTTGCAAGGCAGGGGCTGTCAATTCGCCCGTTCTGCGATTATTTGGATGCCATGAGCCCGATCGCCGCCACCCTGATTGTCATCGCCACCGTGCTCGTGATGGAATGGGTCGCCTGGGCGAGCCACAAATACATCATGCACGGCTGGGGCTGGGGCTGGCACCGTGACCATCACGAACCGCATGACAACACGTTCGAAAAGAACGACCTTTACGCCATCGTCGGTGCGGCCATGTCGATCTCGATGTTTGCCCTGGGCAGTCCGTTGATCATGGGCGAGGCGGCCTGGGGGCCCGGCACCTGGATTGGCTTGGGCGTGCTGTTTTACGGCATCATCTATACCTTGGTGCATGATGGGCTGGTCCATCAACGCTATTTCCGCTGGGTGCCCAAGCGCGGCTATGCCAAGCGGCTGGTCCAGGCGCACAAGCTGCACCATGCCACGATCGGCAAGGAAGGCGGAGTATCCTTTGGCTTCGTTTTTGCCCGTGATCCGGCTCGCTTGAAGCAAGAACTCAAAGCCCAGCGCGCAGCCGGGATCGCCGTGGTGCGTGAGGCGCTGGGCGACTAGCCGCAGCGGCGGAGATTATTCCGCCCGGGTCCAGATCCACGTTCCGGCGATTCCCAGCACAGCCAGGCTGACCAGCACCCACGGAAAGCCAAGGGTGAGCCAGGTGAACACCGCGCCAATCCCCATGGCAATCACTGCGGATAGCTTGGCCTTGCGGCTGATCGCCCGGCGATCACGCCAATCGCGCAGGCCGGGACCATACGTGGGGTGCTGGTAAAGCCGCTCGGCCCATTCCAGGTGGCTGCGAGCAAAGCAGAAGGCGGCCAGCAGCAGGAATGGGACAGTCGGCATGATCGGCAAGGCTACGCCAAGGGCGCCAAGCCCCAGCGCGACAAACCCGCCCGCCAGATAGAGCGGCCGCGCCAGCATCAGCCAGCCATGTAGCGGCTGGCGGTTGCCTGGATCAGTGCGATCATGTTTGGCACCCCTTGCGTCCGGTTGGAGCTGAGCTGGTTGCGCAGGTCGAACGGTTCAAGGGCGGCGGCAATGTCCATCCCCGCCACGGCGGCGGGCGGTTGGTCCTGCACGGCGGACAGCACCAGCGCGATGATTCCTTTGGTGATTGCGGCATTGCTATCGGCCAGAAAATGTAGCCGGCCATCGTCCAGGCGGGTGGGATAGACCCAGACCGAAGCCGAACAGCCGCGCACCAGCGTCGCATCGGTTTTCAGCGCATCGGGCATCGGCTCCAGCTCGCGGCCCAGCTCGATCAGCAGGCGATAGCGTTCATCGCCTTCAAGGAACTCATATTCGTCGAGGATGTCGGTCAGGCTGCGCATAGGGGGCATTTAGGGCCTAAGCGAACTATCGCAACCCGGGCTTTTTCCGCGGGTGCTGGGATTACCCGCCAATCCCGCCGGGCCGGGTCAGCGCATAGTAGATCACATAGAGCCAGCCGAAGAAGCCGTGGATTACGGCCCAGATGATCGACTTGTTGAGGCTCCACGAGATCGCCACCGCAATCGCGCTGCCCAGCCCGATGCCAGCGCGGGCGGCCTGGTTGCGGACTTCACTCACAGATCGACCCCCGCGGCGATCGCCTCTAACTTGCGGATGCGTTCCTTCAGGTCGGCGATCTCGATCCGCGCCATGCCGCTGGAATTGCCGGTGTCGGGCCCGGTGCGCTGGGCTTCAAGCTCGCGCAGCTTGAGGCTGAGCCAGCCCTGCCAGCCCTTGAGCGTGGCTGCCGCGATCACGGTGGTTGTCAGTAGCAGGCTGGCGGCGATCATGAGGTTTTCGGTGAACATGGCGGTTCTCCTCGGAGGGCTTAGTCCTGCGGCCCGCGCAGGCTTTCAATTTCATCGGCCAAGGCTGCGGTGGAGCGGCCATCGGTGGCGATCCGTTCGAGCACGCGGACCCGCTCACGCAGGTCTTCAACTTCGCGCTTCAGTTCGGCCTCGCGCTGGCTGGCGGCAATCTGCAACGGCTCCCATGACGGCGCGTGGCCGCTATGTGATTGGTACTTGGCG
>CAWUNP010000267.1:0-3065 GCA_963923805.1 uncultured Novosphingobium sp.
TTATCGAGCCGCTGCCGGGCAACACCTTGATTGCCGGGTTCCTTGAGAAGAACCCGGCCGGCGGGCAGCACCATATGTGCTACGAAGTGCCCGATATCCACGCCGCCAAGGCCGAGTTCGAGGCCATGGGCAAGCGCGTGCTGGGCGAACCGCGCATCGGTGCCCACGGCACGCTGATCTTTTTCGTCCACCCCAAGGACATGGGCGGGGTGCTGACCGAAATCATGGAAACGCCGAGCGAGGATACGCACTGGTCGAATTGAGATGAATGCCTTCCCCCTTGATGGGGGAAGGATACCGAAGCTTGCTCCACAAGAGCTAGCGTAGGTTGGATTGGGGTGCGGGTTCCGGGGCGCATGACCGCGCCGTCACCCCCACCCAGCTACGACTAGGCAGTCCTTCGACAGGCCCAGGACTGCCAAGTCTTCGCATCCCTCCCCCATCAAGGAGGAGGAAGAAGGGAGATGGAATGGCATACGAAACGATCCTGACCGAGCGCGTGGGCAATGTGCTCAAGATCACGCTGAACCGTCCCGAGCGGCTCAATGCCGCCTCGATCCAGCTGGCCGAAGAACTGGGCGCGGCGTTTTACGATCTGGGCGATGCGCGCGCAGTCGTGATCACCGGCGCGGGCAAGGGCTTCTGCTCGGGCGCGGATCTGGCGGCGCGCGGCGATCGCAGCCCACTGGAGCAGAAGGGCGGCAGCCACCGCGCACTGCAGAACTTCTATAACCCGGTGATCACCCAGATCCTGCGCGCGCCGGTGCCGGTGGTGACCGCGGTCAACGGCGCTGCGGCCGGTGTCGGTTGCTCGATCGCGCTGGCGGGTGACTTCGTGCTGGCCGGCAAGAGCGCCTATTTCCTGCAGGCCTTCGTCAACATCGGCCTGGTGCCTGACGGTGGCTCTACCTGGCTGCTGGCCCGCGCCATCGGCCGCGCCCGTGCCACCCGGATGATGATGCTGGGCGAGAAGATCGGGGCCGATCAGGCCGAAGATTGGGGCCTGATCTACAAGGCGGTCGACGATGCCGCGCTGATGGACGAAGCTATGGCGCTGGCCACCCGCCTGTCGGACGGCCCGACCGTGGCCTATGCGACGATGAAGGCCAACATCCAGACCGCGCTGGACGGTAACCTCAGCCAGGTGCTGCTGGCCGAAGCCGAGGGCCAGCGCATTGCCGGAGCCAGCCAGGATGCAATGGAGGGCGGCATGGCCTTCCTCCAGAAGCGCAAGGCCGAGTTCAAGGGCAAGTAATCACCTTCCCCGGCGATGGGGCAGGAAGAGGGAAGATAATGGCGAAGATTGAAGACTGGCAGGCCGCCGCGGCCAAGGAAGTGAAGGGCAAGGACCTGACCTGGCACACGCCGGAAGGGTTCGCGATCAAGCCGCTTTACACCGGTGAGGACGTGAAGGCCGATCCGGGCCTGCCGGGCTTTGCCCCGTTCACCCGCGGGGTGCGCGCCAGCATGTATGCCGGTCGTCCGTGGACGATCCGGCAATACGCCGGTTTCTCGACCGCCGAGGAATCGAACGCCTTCTATCGCCGCAACCTCGCCGCCGGGCAAAAGGGCCTGTCGGTGGCCTTCGATCTGGCGACGCACCGCGGCTATGACAGTGATCATCCGCGCGTGGTCGGCGATGTCGGCAAGGCAGGGGTGGCGATCGACTCTGTCGAGGACATGAAGATCCTGTTCGACGGGATCCCGCTCGATCAGATGTCGGTATCCATGACCATGAACGGCGCGGTGATCCCGATCCTCGCCTTCTTCGTCGTGGCCGGGGAAGAGCAGGGGGTTGCGCGCAACCTGCTCGACGGGACCATCCAGAACGACATCCTCAAGGAATTCATGGTCCGCAACACCTATATCTACCCTCCCGAACCGAGCATGCGGATCGTTTCGGACATCATCGCCTATACCTCGGCGGAAATGCCCAAGTTCAACTCGATCTCGATCTCGGGCTATCACATGCACGAGGCCGGGGCGACGGCGGTGCAGGAGCTGGCCTTCACGATTGCCGACGGCAAGGAATACGTCCAGCGAGCGATGGCCGCGGGCCTTGATATCGACAAGTTCGCCGGGCGCCTCTCGTTCTTCTTCGGCATCGGCATGAACTTCTTTATGGAAGTGGCCAAGCTGCGCGCCGCGCGCACGCTGTGGCACCGGGTGATGGACGGGCTGGGGGCCAAGGACGAACGCTCCAAGATGCTGCGCACCCACTGCCAGACCTCGGGCGTGTCGCTGCAGGAGCAGGACCCCTACAACAACGTCATCCGCACCACGATCGAGGCGATGGCCGCCACGCTGGGCGGCACGCAGAGCCTTCACACCAACGCGCTGGACGAGGCGATTGCCCTGCCGACCGACTTTTCGGCCCGCATCGCCCGCAACACCCAGATCGTGCTGGCCGAGGAAAGCGGGATCACCAAGGTCGTCGATCCGCTGGGCGGCTCCTACTATGTCGAGGCGCTGACGGCTGAGCTGGTCGACCAGGCCTGGGCGATGATCGAGGAAGTTGATCGGCTGGGCGGCATGACCAAGGCGGTTGCCAGCGGCATGCCCAAGCAGCGGATCGAACAGGCCGCTGCCGCCAAGCAGGCGCGGATCGACCGGGGCGAGGACGTCATCGTGGGCGTCAACAAGTATCGCCTTGCCGAAGAGGAACAGCTCGACACGCTGGAAGTGGACAACCACGCCGTGCGTGATGCTCAGATTGCCCGGATCAAGGCGGTCAAGGCGGCGCGCGATGAAGGCAAGTGCCAGGCGGCTTTGTCGGCGCTGACCGAGGGTGCAAAGGGCGGCGGCAACTTGATGGCGCTCGCGGTCGAAGCCGCCCGCGCCCGCGCGACGCTCGGCGAAATCTCCGATGCGATGGAAGCTGCTTTCGGCCGCTACGGCACCCAGCCGGTGCCGGTGACGGGCGTTTATGGCGCGGCCTATGCCGAAGACAACCGCTACAACCAGGTGATCGAGGGCGTTGAGGCGGTGACCCGCCGCCTTGGTCGCAAACCCCGCCTGCTGGTCGCCAAGATGGGCCAGGACGGGCACGACCGCGGCGCCAACGT
>CAWUNP010000268.1:0-3052 GCA_963923805.1 uncultured Novosphingobium sp.
GCAGCAATCGTTGCCCGGCCCATCAGGCCGGACCGCAAGCGGGGATCGGCGGGCAGTGAAATCTCGGCGGTAAAGGCACCGGTCCCGCGATCCGAACGGCCACCCACCTCAATCACCGGGCCCGAGAGGACCGTATTCGGCAGGGCATCGAACCGCACTTGTGCCAGCACCCCGGCCCGTAGGCGCACGGCATCGCGGTCTGCCAGCAAGGCGCGCAGGACAAACCCGCTGGTCGCATCGCCGATCGTCACCACCGGCATCCCGGCATCAATGATCTGGCCAGGCTCAGCCGTGCGGCTCAGCACGATCCCGTCAGCCGGAGCAACAACCCGCGCGGTCTGGAGCGAAAAACGCCGTGCGGCCACATTGGCGCTGGCGCTGCGCGCCGCGGCCTCTGCCCCTTCCAGCCGGGCCTTGGTGATCCAGCCCTGGGCATATAGCTGCTTCAGGCGGTTCAGTTCGGCCCCGGCCCGATCGCGTTCAGCATCGGCGGCTTCCAGCGATGCGCCCACGCTGGTCATGTCCAGCGTCGCCAGCACCTGTCCGCGCCTTACCTGATCGCCTTCCTGCACGTTGATCCGGGCGATCTGACCCGGTGTGGTGAAACCCAGCGGGATTTCCTTGCGCAGCGCGGCAGTTCCGGCCGCCTCGATCACCGGGGCAGCCGCTTCTGCGCCAACGGTCATCACGCTAACCCGCATTGGCTTGGCCGGCGGCGGTGCATCGGAGCCGCCGCAGGCCGCAAGCAGCGGCAGCAGCATGACGGGAATCAGGCGGATAAGGCTTTGCATTTCAGCAGCTATGCCGATTTAAGTTGCAATCTGCAACTAGGCATTTCTGCCAGCTAAGCGGCAAAGCAAAGGGCCGGTGGCTTGCGCCACCGGCCCTGCTCATTCTGCCGTGCTGACGAAATTAGAACTTCACGCCAGCTTCCACCCCGATCAGGCGGCGACCGCCGGGCGAGATGAACGAACCGCCAAATTCGATCGCGGGGATCGCTTCGGCGATGTACTTCTTGTCAAACAGGTTCTCGGCGAAGGCCACCAGGTGGTAACGATCGGTTTCGAGGCCAATGCGGGCGTTGAACACACCGAAGGTGTCACGCTGCGCCACATCGTAGCGGGCATTGCCGACCACGCCCGGCAGGGCCAGCGCCGAGATCGGCAGCAGACCGGTGAACAGCGACGGACGCTCCTGGTTCTGGACGGTGTGGAACCACGTCGGGCCGGTCAGGCGGTAATCGGCACGACCGGTCAGGCGCAGGTCATCCTTGACCGGAACCTTGATTTCGCCGCCAACGTTCAGCGTCCAGTCGGCCGTATAGGGCGACTTGTTGCCAACCGTGTAGGTCCGCGAGGCGTTCTTCTTGATCTCGCTGTCGGTCACGTTGAACGAACCGAACAGCTTGAACCCGTCAACCACCTTCGCGGTCAGGTTGATTTCCGCACCCTTAACATCAACCGTGTCGATGTTCGAAACCACGCGCAGCAGGCCAAAGCTGCCGACGAAGAATTCGAAGAACTGCATGTCGCTGATGCGGGTGTAGTAGCCGGCCAGATCATAGGTCACGCGGTTGTCAAACAGGGTACCCTTGACCCCGGCTTCAAACGCGCTCGACTTTTCCTTGCGGTACTGATCGTTGATCCGGACATTCGCGTTGATCGTGCCCGGGGTAACGCCATTGTTGAAGTTGGCGTTGACCAGCGCGGTCGAGCCCTGGTTGTTGAAGCCGCCCGATTTGAAGCCGATGCCCCAGTTGGCATAGAGGTTGAACTGGTTGGTCGGGGTCCAGCTCAGCGTGATCTTCGGCTGAAGCTGCTTGAACGAGGCAGACTTCGGCAGCAGCGGGCCAAAGGCCTGCCCCGGGTTGATCGGACCGCCGGTGAAGGGATCGGTCGCAGTCGGCACCAGCGAGTTCGAGGCACGATCCTCGATGTCATAGCGCAGGGCCAGGCCGGCCTTGAACTGGTCATTCGGCTTGTAATCAAGCGAACCGAACGCGGCATAGACGTTGGTGTCGAAATTGTCCGCCAGCAGCAGCGAGGTGGGGTTTACCGTCGTCGGGCCGTTGTACAGGTTCTTGATCACACCATTACCGGTATCGCCGCCCAGGCTGACGCCGGTGGTGCGGTCAATGTTCAGGTAGTAACCGCCCAGCTGCCACGAAACCGGGCCATCGCCGGTGGAAACCAGGCGGACTTCGGCGCTGATGTCCTTCTGGTTGCGCAGCTGGTACTGGATCCCGTCGCAAGTGGTGTTGCTGTAAGGGCCGAAGGTCGAGCCATTGGCCGGGGCAAAGATGAACGGCACGGGGATCGCGCCAATCGCGCCCGGCTGGTTGACCGGGAAGCCCTTGTTCGCGGCGGTGGAGGCAAAGCAGGCGTTAACCGTTGCCTGACCGCCCGGCTGGGCAGCGCTGATGTAACGGGCAAAGTCAGCCGAGGTGCCATCGGCCACCAGGTCCTGCTTCACGTCCGAATAGAGCACCCAGCCGACCAGCTTCATGTTTTCGAAGTTGTGCTCAACCTTGATCGAAGCATCGAAGCTCGACTGGTCGTTGGTCGCACGGATGTTGTTGTAGAAGCGGAAGTCGTGGGTATTCACGTCCTCATAGAACTTCGGGTTCACCGCGGCGAAGTTGGGCAGGTGGAACGCAGCGTTGAACGGCAGCGAGGCCCCGTGGAATTCAGCCCAGCGTGCCTTGACGTCGAACTCGGTATCCTCGCCAGCCTTGAAGACCAGGCGGCCGTCAAGGTTGTACGATTCCTTGTCGTCCACGGTCTTGCTGTTGTTGAGGTAAATGTTGCGGTAGAAACCGTCAGAGCTTTGATAGCTGCCGCTCAGCACCAGGCCGGCGTTCTCGCTCAGCGGGAGCGAGGCATAGGCCGATGCATCCACCGTGTTGGCATTGGCGTAGGAAACCTTGACCCCGCCTTCAGCCACATCCTTGGGCTTCAGGGTTTGCAGCACGATCGCACCGGCAGCAGCGTTACGGCCGTAAAGCGCGCCCTGCGGACCCTTCAGGATTTCGACCTGACGCAGCGTGCCCTGC
>CAWUNP010000269.1:0-3046 GCA_963923805.1 uncultured Novosphingobium sp.
GCCTGCATCGTGCCCGCGGCAAAAGCCAGGGCATGGCCCATCGCATCAAGCGCAACGCCGCGCGGCAATCGCCGCAGCGCCGCGATCGCCGCCACGCATCCGAAAATGCCGGCGGTTGCGGGCCTGAAAAAGCGCAGCGGACCGGCGGCAACGCCCAGCGTAACGGCAACATCGACCCCGGCTACCAGCGCGGTCAGCAGAGCCTGCCCGTCCACAGGATCCCCGCGCCCGGCTTCGGCCAGCGTCGCCGCCAGCACTGTTGCCAAGGGGTGCAGCACCGCGGGCTCGTGCACGCAGTCGAACTCCTGGCCGTGGATCTGGAAGGCATTGACGAAAGCCGCCGAAGCCGCCGGGAGACGCAAGCCTGGATGGCCGAGCACCCCGGCAAGATCACCCGAGCCCCACCCCTGCGCCACGGCCAGCACGGCGTCGGCATGGACAGCATTGCGCCCCGCCGCGCCGACCGCCAGGCTATCATGCAGAAACAGCCGCGCCGATTGCCGTGCGGCACCGGGCAGGTCATCCCAGCGCAGCGCCAGGGCATGATCAATCAGACGTTCGGCCGCGTCGGCAGCTGGACTCAATGCGGCTCCTCCCCGCCCGATACGTTCATGCTTTCGCCGGTGATGTAAACCGCTTCCTCGGAACAGAGGAACGCCACGGCCGCTGCCGTATCCTGCGGCAGGCCGGCCCGGCCCATCGGAATGCGCGCAGCCATATTGGCGAGGTACAGCTCTACCGAGATGCCCTGCACGGCGGCGAAGTGTTCGTTCTGCCACTGCCCCAACCCGGTGGTGACATGATTGGGGCAGACATTGTTCACGGTGATGCCATGCGGTCCAAGCTCGATCGAGGCGGAGCGCACCAATCCGACCAGGCCGTGCTTCGAGGCCGTATAGGCCTGGGCATGGAGGAAGCCGCTTTTTGCAGCCTGGCTGGCAATATTGACGATCCGCCCACCGCGCCCTTGCCGGATCATCACCGCGGCTGCGGCCTGCAAGCCGAACCATGCGCCGGTAAGGTTGACGTCGATCACGGCGCGCCAATCGGCCGTGGATACATCGAGCAGCGGTTTCATGATGTAGCCGATGCCGGCATTGTTGATCCAGATATCCAGACCACCATGGGCGCTGACAGCGTGGTCAGCCAGCGCCTGCACCTGATCGGGATCACGCACATCGCAGGCAAAGCTAGAGCCCGGCACCGCCAGCCCGGCCGCGATCGCCTGCATCTCTGCGCTACCGCCAACCATGTCGTCGGGCGTGGCGGCATCTTTTGACGCGCCGATATCGGCGATGACCACCGTGGCCCCTTCGCTGGCGAGGCGGCGGGCAATCGCCGCCCCCAGCCCGCCTTCGCGTCCGGCTCCGGTAACGACGGCAACCTTGCCGGCGAACCTCATGCCACGATCTCTTCGGTGGCGATAAAGGTTACATCGGCCATCGCCTGGAACTTTGCTGCGATCGCCTGCATGGCTTCTGTCGAAGCGTCCTGGCCGAACTGGTCCATGTCGTTGATGTCGATGATCTCGATATACTGGAACGGCGGCGCATCTTCGCTGAACAACTGGCCCGTGCTGCGAAAGACCCGGAAGGAATCGATCGACGGCAAGGCATTGACCATGGGCAGATCAAGCTCCCTGGCGAAGGCCAAGTATTCGTCTGGCGAGATTCCCGGTTTTAGGTTGAAGACAGCGATGACGCGCATGGTAGCTCCCCTTCTCGTGCGATTCAGGGCCTATCCGCCCGCCCGTTCGCTGCAAGGAGGGAAACCACAGTGACCGCCAATCGGAACAATCATCCGACCGCCGACTATGACGGCCCGCCCGATTACCGGGCTATCGGGCGCCACGGCATGTTTCCCGAGACCAGCCATGATGAGGTGGAGCGGGTCAATTATCTGGCCCAAATGCACCGTCATTTGGCGGCCCGCGTGGTGCCGGGGGTGCGTGCGGCCTATGAATCACGGGTTGAGCCGGCCTTTTTGGCGCAGCACGGCCGCAAGATCGGTGACCGGCACGAAGCCCGCCGAGCCTTGCTGGCAGATCCGTCCTTCCAGACCTGGTCGGCCATCCGCCGGATGACGATGGAACAGCGCCAGCAGGCCGGCCGCTGGACCGTGATCCGCCAACGCGAGGCCCTGAATGCCAAGGCGGCGGCCCTGACCGACGGCGACGAGCGACTGCAGCTTGATCCGACGCTGGCGATCCCGCGCTACATCTCAGCGATTGACCACCACTGTATGCCGGGCTCCTACCACACCGAATATCTGCCGGGCGACATCACCAATGGCGCGAACTATGATCACGCCGGATTTGTCACCACCAGCGGCCTGCTCGGCAAGTGGACCGATGGTGGCGGCCAGGCCGTGGTCGGCTGGGTCAAGCAGAACCTGCCCGATTTCAAACCCAAGCGGATCCTCGAAATCGGTGGCACGGTGGGGCATTCGACCTTGCCGCTGGCCCAGGCCTATCCCGATGCCGAAGTCACGATCGTCGACGTTGGCGCCCCGGTGCTGCGTTATGGCCTGGCCCGGGCTAAATCGCTGGGTGTGAACAACGTGCGCTTCGTACAAGCCAATGGTGAGGATCTGGCGCAGTTTGCCGATGGCAGCTTTGACTGGGTCCAGACCACGATGTTCCTGCACGAACTGTCGCGCAGCGCGATGCGCAACATCTTCCGTGAAACCCGGCGCCTGGTGGCTTCGGGCGGGATCGTGATGCACGTCGAACAGCCGCAGTACACCCCGGAAATGCCGTTCTTCGAACAGGCCATGCGCGATTGGGATGCGTTCTACAACGCCGAACCCTTCTGGTCGAAGATGCACGAACTCGACCTTGATCAGGCGATGGAGGAAGCCGGCTTTGCGCGCGACTGGCTGGTCCATGGCGGCGTGTTCGGCGTTGTCGATACCGAAATCTTCCCCGACGCCGCAGAAGACAACACCGAAGACTATGGCCGCAAGGCGGCCTGGCACGTGATCGGAGCAGTCGTACCATGAGCTTTAACGACGCATTGAATGAAGCCGGCGCCAAGCCTGCGGGCAA
>CAWUNP010000270.1:0-3034 GCA_963923805.1 uncultured Novosphingobium sp.
GCGTTGGCTTACTTAGCAGCTTCCGAAGCGGCCGGAGCAGCTTCAGTGGTCGCGGCAGCAGCAGCGTCCGAAGCCGGAGCAGCAGCGTCGGTCGCGGCAGCGTCGGTGGCAGCAGCTTCAGTGGCAGCAGCTTCGGTCGCGGTGGCGTCAGCAGCTTCTTCGGTCTTGCCGCCGCAAGCAGCGAGGCCGAGGGTCATAACAGCCACGAGGGCAACAGTGGTCTTGCGCATTTGGGAACTCCCCCTTGTTGAGACGGACATAATTGAATCGAATCCGGACCGGCGCAACAATTTATTGACGATAATCCGCAGTCATCTGGTTTTAATGCCGGTTTCTTACTAGCTTCAACCGGCTGTCGCATCCCGCCCCGCACCGTGCTAGCCCTTGCACGATGAAGCTTGGCACCTGCTATTACCCGGAACATTGGCCCGAACGGTTATGGGCGGAAGACGCGCGCCGCATGGCCGAGGCCGACCTAAAGCAGGTCCGGATCGGCGAATTTGCCTGGAGCCGGATCGAACCGCAGCCCGGCCGGTTCGACTGGAGCTGGCTAGATCGGGCGATCGACACGCTGCACGGCGCGGGCCTGGAAATCATCCTCGGCACGCCAACCGCAACCCCGCCCAAGTGGCTGGTCGACCGGATGCCGGATATGGTTCCGATCGATGATCAGGGCCGACCGCGCGGGTACGGATCGCGGCGGCACTATTGCTTCAGCCACCGCGGCTACCGCGCCGAGGCCGCCCGGATCACCCGCGCCGTCGCCGAACGCTATGGCCAGCATCCGGCCATCGTCGCCTGGCAGACCGACAACGAATATGGCTGCCACGATACCGTGCTGAGCTTTTCCGAGGCCGCCCGGCTGGCATTCCGTGAATGGCTGGCGGCGCGCTATGGCACGGTGGAGGCGCTCAACCGCGCCTGGGGCAATGTGTTCTGGTCGATGGAATATCGCTCCTTCGACGCAGTAGACTTACCGAACCTGACCGTGACCGAGGCCAACCCGGCGCACTGGCTGGCGTTCCGCCGCTTTGCCTCGGACGAGGTGGTGGCCTTCAACCGCAAGCAGGTTGAGATCCTGCGCGAACTCTCACCGGGGCGTGATGTGGTCCACAATTACATGGGCTTCTTCACCGAGTTCGATCACCACGCGGTAGCCGCCGATCTGGATGTTGTCGGCTGGGATTCCTATCCGCTGGGCTTCCTCGACAGCTTCCCGTTTTCGGAAGCCGACAAGCTGGCCTATGCCCGGCAGGGCCACCCCGACATCGCCGCGTTCCATCACGATCTTTACCGGGGTTGCACGCCGGGCGGGCGCTGGTCGGTGCTGGAACAGCAGCCCGGCCCGGTTAACTGGGCGCGCCACAATCCGGCACCGCTGCCGGGTATGGTCCGGCTCTGGACACTTGAAGCGATGGCGCATGGGGCCGAACTGGTCAGCTACTTCCGCTGGCGCCAGTTCCCGCAGGCGCAGGAACAGCACCACGCCGGCCTGCTGCGGCCGGATAATGAACCCGCTCCCGGTCTGGCCGAGGCGACGCAAGCTGCTCACGACATTGCCGCACTTGGCCCGGCCGGTGCGCCGATCAGGCAGGTCGCGCTGGTCTTCGCCTATGATGCCGACTGGGTCACGAAGATCCAGCCGCAGGGTGCCGGGCTGTCGGCGCTGTGGGCCACCTTCGCCTGCTACTCGGCGCTGCGCCAACTAGGGCTCAACGTCGACATCATTCCGCCGACGGCCCCGCTTGATGGCTATGCCCTAGTGGTCCTGCCCTGCCTGCCGATCGTGCCGGAGGCGCTGGTGGCCGCGCTGCAAGGCTTTACCGGGCAGGTCGTGATCGGTCCGCGCAGCGGCAGCCGCGATCCGGACTTTGCCATTCCCGGCAACTTGCCCCCCGGCCCGCTGCAAGCGCTGTTCCCGGCCAAGGTGGTGCGGGTGGAAAGCCTCCGTCCCGGCCTGACCCATCCCGGCGATGGCTGGGAAATCGCCCGCTGGCGCGAGGATCTGGAAACTTCAAGTGAACTTGAACTTTCTGCGACAGACGGGAGTCCCGCTTGCTTGAAGCACGGCAAGGTGCGCTACCTTGCGGCCTGGCCCGAACCGGACCTGGCCAGTGAAGTGCTGACCCGGGCCGCCCGTGATGCTGGTCTGGTGCTGCAACCGCTGCCCGATGGCATCCGCCTGCGCCGCGTAGGAAGGCGCATATTTGCCTTCAACTATTCCACGCAAACCCTTGAACTTCCTGCGTCACTTGCCGGGAAGCTGGCTTTGGGCGAACGGACCCTTCCGCCTGCAGGCGTGGCCGTGCTTGAGGCTTAGGCCGCCCCGCCGCTGACCCCGCGCCAGCCGGTGAACGTGGCCCTGCGGCCTAGGGCCAGTCGGTTGAAGCCCAGCGCGAAGAGCACCGAGGTGGCCAGCGTCACCACCATGAAGTCGATATAGTGCAAGCCGATCAGGCCACCCGGCTGCCACACAAAGCTGTATAGCCCGTAGAGCGCGACGCCCCAGACCACCCCCGCAATCGCCGCCCGCGCCGCGACGCCCCGGAAGAGCAGCGCCACGATAAAGGCTGAGAGGATCGGCATCGAGGACAGCCCGTTGAGCTGCTGCAGCAGGTTGATGATCGACTTGGCGTTCTCATAGGCCGGGACCATCAGGATCGAGCTGATCGTCAGCAGCACCGAAACCGTGCTGGCGAGCTTCCAGTGGTTGGTGACCGGGCGGATGAACTTGGCGTGGAAGTCCACCGCATAAAGCGCGACCGAACTGTTCAGGATCGCCGCCGTATGTGCGATCACCGCCGCCGCCATCATTGCCGCGAAGGCGCCGGATAGCCACTGCGGCAGGACCGCTGCAACGACCTGGCCATAGGCGGCATCGTCAACATCGCCGAACAGCTTGTAGCCCACGACGCCCGGCACCACGACGATCGCCGGGATGATCAGGATCCGCACGCTGGCCGCCGCCAGCACGCCCTTCTGCGCCTCACACACGGTTGGCGCGGTCATGGCCTTCTGGGTGATGTTCTGGCTA
>CAWUNP010000271.1:0-3029 GCA_963923805.1 uncultured Novosphingobium sp.
GCTGAGGACCGCCGCGCGGGTTACCGGATCGGCATGATGATCATGCACGGCCTCGGCCGCGGTCAGACTGGACCAGCCCGCGGCGGTGAAGGCCCCGTGCCACAGCGTGAAGGCGGCCAGCGCCACGATCGTCAGGCGCCGGACCGACCAGTGCCGGAGCGCCAGGGCAATGGGTGCCAGCATGGCGTAAAGCATCAGGATATCGCCGCTCCACAGCAGCAGCTGATGCAGGTAGCCGATCAGGAACAGCCAGCCGAGGCGGCGCAATTGCCAATAGCCACCGTCAAGGCCAGCGGCATCGCGGCGTTCGATGAACAACAGCATCGAGGCGCCAAACAGCAGGGTGAACAGGCCGCGCATCTTGCCTTCAAACAGCACCAGGCCGGTGGCGAAGGACAGCTTGTCGAGCACCGAGGCTGGCGCCAGCAGGTCGGGGCTGAGCACGGCTGACGATCCGCCGGCAAAACCGGCGATGTTGATCGTCAGGATGCCCAGCACGGCCAGACCGCGCACCAGATCCAGCACGGCGATCCGATGGGGCGCCGGGCTGCCGTTCATCTCAGTTCCGCACCGCGATGCAGGTCAGCCCGCTGGCGTTCAGCCGGCCGCAGGCCGCCTGGGCTGCGGCCTGGCTGGCAAATCCCCCGGCCTGCAATTTGGTCACCGCGCCGGCCCTGATGTTGAGCCGTGGCCGACCCGCCAGTTCCGGGCGATCCTTGATCCGGTTCCACAGCGCATCGGCATTGCCGGGCTGGCCAAAGGCGCCCAGCTGAACCCGCCAGGAGCCGCCTCGCGCCGGTGCTGCAATGGTGGCCGGGCCGCTCGGCGTGGCAACCGCGATGGTGCGCTCGCCGCCAGCCGGTGGCAGGCCTGGCCAGACCTTGACGGGGCGCGTTCCCGCCGGGCGGGCGTAATCTGCCCCGGCCGAAGCCGGACTATCAGCCATGGCCTGCGTTGCGGCGCTGGCCGCCTCGCCAGCATGGTCGGTGCTCACCGGCTGGGGCGCGGCACCGGTGACAAGGGCACGGGGGGCCTGGTCCGCGGTGCCCAGATCGGCCGCGGCGAGCTGCCGCGCCCGGGTGGCATCCGCCTCGCTGCGCAGTTCATCGGCGAGCGCCACTGCCTGTTGCCGCTGGGCCATCGGCAGGTGCTGATCCATCTGGGCCAGCGCCGTTTTGGACTGCGGCAAGCCGGCTGCTTGCGCCAGACTGACCAGCGCATAGGCCCGGACCCAGTCCTTGTTCACGATATCGCCGTTGAAATGCCCGATGCCGATCAGATACTGCGCCCGGGGGTCGCCCCGTTTGGCTGCTGCCAGCAGGAAGGGCAGGGCCTGGGTGCGCTGTCCCCGCTGGAACAGCAGCAGGCCATAGTTGTCGCTGGCCTGGATATGGCCCTGTGCCGAGGCACGGCCGAACAGGGCTTCGGCCAGGGCCAGGTCCTGCTTCACGCCCCTGCCCAGTTTATAGGCCTGGCCGAGGTTGAACATCGCATCGGCATCCCCCTTTGCGGACTCAGCCTGCCATAACTCTACGGCCGTGGCAAAATCGCCGCGGGTCCAGGCTTCATAGCCGGCCCGGGCATCGGCCATGGCGGCAGAGGCCATGACAAGTGCAGCGCCGCCGAGGGCGCGAATGAAAAGCGTGTGACCCATTTTTTTGACTTCCCGACTTCGCCGCGGACTGAAGCATTCGGCACCGATTTTTCGGCTCCAAACCCCTGCGATCCGAGACGCCTGCAGCTAAACTGACATAGTAAACTACCGGTTAGCAAAGGATTTATGTCGAATCGGGGTCTCGGGCGGCCCTGAAGCGCTGATACGTGTTAACCCGATGTTAGGAGCGTTCTGCGATCCCCGTTCGAGGCCAGCTTGACCAAGGTGGCATTTCGCAGGGGGTAAAGGCTTTGCGCGTACTGGCATTGGCATCGCAGAAAGGCGGATCCGGCAAGACGACCCTGTCTGGCCACCTGGCTGTCCAGGCCCAGCGTGCTGGTGCCGGCCCGGTTGTGCTGATCGATATCGATCCGCAAGGCTCGCTGGCCGACTGGTGGAACGAGCGCGCCGACGACTATCCCGCCTTTGCCCGGACCACCGTTGCCCGATTGGCCGGTGATCTGGCCGTTCTGCGCCAGCAGGGCTTCAAGCTGGCCGTGATCGATACGCCGCCGGCTATCACTATGGCGATCCAGTCGGTGATCGCAGTCGCCGAGCTGGTCGTGGTGCCAACCCGCCCAAGCCCGCATGACCTGCGGGCTGTCGGCGCCACGGTCGATCTGTGCGATCGCGCCGGCAAGCCGCTGGTCTTTGCCGTTAACGGGGCCACGCCCAAGGCCAAGATTACCTCGGAAGCGGCGGTTGCCCTGTCGCAGCACGGCACGGTTGCGCCGGTCATCCTGCACCACCGGACCGATTTTGCAGCCTCGATGATCGATGGTCGCACGGTGATGGAGATTGAACCCAACGGTCGCTCTGCGCAGGAAGTCGCGGCCCTGTGGAACTATGTTGCGGATCGGCTGGAAAAGAACTTCCGGCGCACCGTTTTTGCCGCCCCGGCCGCAGCCACCTTGCTGGCAGGGGCTCCTCGCCCGGCCGGTGGCTTTGGCCGCCGCGTGGCTGGCGCATAGGCGGAGCACCCGGAAATGACAGAACCCAAGGCCTTTGCCTCGCTCACTCCCAGTCTGCTGGCCCGCAAGGGCAGCGCCCGCCCGGCCATGCGGCCGCAGCCGGGTGCCTGGGCAGGCGATGCCCTGGCGCGGCAACTGGAAGATCTGGGCTGGAACGACATGGGCCAGGAAGAGGGGCAGCCCACAGCGGCTCCGGCCGCCGCGGTCGTGCCGCTGGCTCCGGTTTCACCGGCCCCGGTGGCCGCGCCGCTCCACGAAGTGGCGCATCAGCGGGAAGGGGCCGTTCGCCGCCCCAGCGGTGAGCGCCGCTCGGCCCTCGCGGAAGGTCGCCGGGCTGCCTTTACCCTGCGGATCGATGCCGAACGTCATCTCAAGCTGCGGCTGGCCTGCGCCTTGTCCAACAC
>CAWUNP010000272.1:0-3017 GCA_963923805.1 uncultured Novosphingobium sp.
GCAGCGAGGAATACAACCAGACGCTCAGCGAAAAGCGGGCCAGCAGCGTGATCAATTACCTGCAGCAGGCCTGCCGCTGGAAGCCCTATCGCGTCCTTACCCCGACCGGCATGGCCGAAGCCGACCCGCTGGCGGACAACACCACCGAAGAGGGTAAGGCCCAGAACCGCCGGGTGGCCGTGAACATCCTCGTGAGCAAGAGCGTCGAGGGGCTTTAATCATTCGGGGGTGGGCCAGGCTCACCCCCTTGCCTTACCCGCCCCTGCACCCTAGCGGCACCACAACAGCCGCCGCTAGGAGTCGAACATGGTCCCCCGCTACGCCCGCCCCGCAATGGTCGCGATCTGGGAGCCGGAGGCCCGCTACCGAATCTGGTTCGAGATCGAGGCCCACGCCACGCAGAAGCTCGGCGAGCTCGGTGTCGTTCCGCCAAGCGGCGCCAAGGCGCTGTGGGACTGGTGGGCAACCAATCCCAGCATCGACGTTGCCGCGATCGACGCGATCGAAGCCGTCACCAAGCACGATGTGATCGCCTTCCTCGACTGGGTGGCCCAGCAGGTTGGCCCGGAAGCGCGCTTCATGCACCAGGGCATGACCAGCTCTGACGTGCTCGATACCACGCTGGCGGTCCAGTTGGCGCGCGCCAGCGACCTGCTGCTGGCCGACCTCGATGATCTGCTCGCCGCGATCAAGCGCCGTGCGCTGGAGCACAAGTACACCCCCACCATCGGCCGAAGCCACGGCATCCATGCCGAGCCGACCACCTTTGGCAAGAAGCTGGCCGAAGCCTATGCGGAATTTTCGCGCTGCAAGGCGCGCCTGCTCGCCGCGCGGACCGAAGTAGCGACCTGCGCGATTTCCGGCGCAGTCGGCACCTTCGCCAATATCGATCCCTCGGTTGAAGAATATGTCGCTGAACAGCTGGGCCTCGCGCCCGAGCCGGTCTCGACCCAGGTGATCCCGCGCGATCGCCACGCGATGTTCTTTGCCACGCTGGGCGTTATCGCAAGTTCGATCGAACGCCTCGCTGTCGAAATCCGCCACCTCCAGCGCACCGAGGTTCTGGAGGCAGAAGAATACTTCTCGCCCGGGCAGAAGGGTTCGTCGGCCATGCCGCACAAGCGCAACCCGGTGTTGACCGAAAACCTGACGGGCCTCGCCCGCATGGTCCGCTCGGCCGTGACCCCGGCGCTGGAAAACGTGGCCCTGTGGCACGAGCGCGATATCTCGCACTCTTCGGTCGAACGCTTCATCGGGCCTGACGCCACGATCACGCTCGACTTCGCGCTGGCCCGGCTGACTTCGGTGGTCGACAAGCTGGTCGTCTATCCGGAACGGATGCAGAAGAACCTGGATAAGATGGGCGGCCTGGTCCACTCGCAGCGCGTCCTGCTCGCGCTGACGCAAGCCGGGCTGGAGCGCGACACCGCCTATCGTCTGGTCCAGCGCAATGCGATGAAGGTGTGGGAGAGCGACGGCCAGCTCAACCTGCTGGAACTGCTCAAGGCCGATCCGGAAGTTACTGCAGCGCTCTCTCCCGCGCAGCTCGATGAGAAGTTCAACCTCGATTACCACTTCAAGGCGATCGACACGATCTTCGCGCGGGTTTTCGGCGAGTAACTTGCCCTTATCCGGCTTCGCGCTTAGCATCGCCGGGCAAGCTACTGGGACTGACGGAGACTTGGACCAATGCAGATAATCCGCACGGTGATCTGGGTGCTGGTGCTGGTCGCACTGGGGCTCTTCACGCTCAACAACTGGCAGCCGGTCCAGGTGAAGCTGTGGGAAGGGATCATCCTTGAAACCAAGCTTCCCGCGCTGGTGATCGTCTCGTTCCTGATGGGCTTCCTGCCGATGTGGCTGCTGCACAAGGGCGTGCGCTGGCGGCTCAACCGGCGGATCGGGATGATGGAGAATTCGGTCAAGGCCAGCTCGATGGGCCAGCCGACCGCCTATGCCACCACCAGCCAACTTGATGATGAAGCCGGGAAGGATCCTGCCTGAACATGTCGAACCCGATCTACCTCGCGCTCGACGTGCCGCAGCTGGATGCCGCTGAAGCCCTGGCCCGCCGGGTGAAGGACCATGTTGGCGGATTGAAACTGGGCCTCGAATTCTTCTGCGCCCACGGCCATCACGGCGTGCATGAAATCGCCAAGATCGGCCTGCCGATCTTTCTCGATCTCAAGCTGCATGACATTCCCAACACCGTTGCGGCGGCGATGCAGGCGATCCACGTGCTGGAACCGGCGATCGTCACAATCCACGCCAGCGGCGGCCGCGCGATGATGGAAGACGCCAAGGCCGCAGCGGGCGAACACACCAAGGTGGTTGCCGTAACCCTGCTAACCAGCCTTGATGAAACCGACATGGCCGCAACCGGCGTGAGCGGAAGTGCCCACGATCAGGTGATGCGTCTGGCCGATCTGGCCCACTCCGCCGGGCTCGACGGGATCGTGTGCTCCGGACAAGAGGTTGGCGCGGTCCACCGCCAGTGGAAGGACGGCTTCTTCGTCGTCCCCGGCCTGCGCCCCGCCGGTGGCGCCATGGGCGACCAGAAGCGCGCTGTGACACCGCGCGAGGCGCGCGATGCCGGTGCATCGGTGCTGGTGATCGGCCGCCCGATCAGCCGCGCCGATGACCCGGTTGCAGCGGCGCGCGCGATTGAGGCAACGCTCTAGTATTTCTTCTGGTTCAGCAATGCGAAAGCTGGCAGCTTGCATTGCGGGAACACAAGGAGAAAGCCATGAAATTGCTTCGTTTTGCACTTGCCCCGATCATATTGGCCAGCGCAATGCCCGTCGCTGCCCAACTGGCAGCACCGGTAAGCACGATTTCGCCCGGCTCCACCTTTCTCTCGCTCAATGCCGAAGGCCGGTCGGTCCGCCAACCGGATCTGGCCGTATTTACGGCCGGGGTGACCAGCCAGGGTAAAACCGCATCCGCCGCGCTTTCCGCCAATTCGGCCGATATGAACCGCGTCATGGCAGCACTGAAGGCCGCGGGCATTGCCGACC
>CAWUNP010000273.1:0-3002 GCA_963923805.1 uncultured Novosphingobium sp.
GGCCTGGGCATGTGGCTGGCCCTGATCATGGCCTTCAACGTGTGGTTCATCATCTGGCCGGCGCAGAAGCGCATCCTCGGAATCGTGGAAGCCACGGCTGAAGAAAAGGCCAAGCTGGCTCCGCGCGCACTGATCGCGAGCCGCACCAACCTGCTGCTCTCGCTGCCGATGCTCTATTGCATGACCAGCGCGAACCTCGGCTGATCAAGGCCATTCGCAGAAGAACAAGGGCGCGGCACCAATGGGTGTCGCGCCCTTTTCTTTTAGCCTTCAGTCGTTGGGGAACTGCGGTTTGTCCGCGATAAACCGGGTCAGATCGAAATCCTGCGGCCCCAACCAGCCATTTACATAGTTCAGATAGTACAGGCCAAACAGCACAACCGAGAGGATCGTGGCGCGCCGGGCGATCTTGCGCGGCCGGAAGTTCGAGGGTGCGCTGTGGGCCTGACCCTTGACCGTAGGCTCCCCCGCCTCCTCGTGGGTGCGGATGCCAAACGGCAGCACCAGGAAAGCAGCCAGCACCCAGAACATCGCATAGATGGCGATAATCGACGTAATCTTCATGGCTCTATGCCTCCGGCAGAATTACCCGCACCTGGGGCTTCTTGCCCGACCAGCGCTGCGCAGCGCGGCGGGCCGCCAGGCGTGCGGCTTCGGTAATCGCTTCACGGTCATGCCGCGCCCCACCCTTCAGCTTGCGCAAGGCCACGCCAACATCTTCACGCGCCTCGGCAGTGAAATCATCATAGTCCTCGTCCAGCGGAAGCCCGACCCCCTCGACATGGACCCGGCCCTTCCCATCGAGCACCACGATCAGCAGGCCGTTGGCCGCAAGCCGGCGGCGCATGACGATCGCCTCGCCATCGGCCGGGATGAGAATGTCGCCATCCAGTACGAGCCGACCGGCGCGGACTTCGGAAATCTTGCCCGGCTTGCCCGGCGCGAGCCGGACCAGATCGCCGTTCTGCTGGACCACCGCCTTGGGAATGCCCGTGGCGCGACCCAGCCTGGCCTGCTCGCGCATATGGCGCAGCTCACCGTGGACCGGGACCAGGATTTCCGGGCGAAGCCAGCCATAGAGTGCTTCAAGCTCAGGGCGGCCGGGGTGCCCTGAAACGTGGATTTCGGCCTGCCGATCGGTCACCATGGTGATGTCACGCCCGGCCAGACGGTTCTGGATCCGGCCAATCGCAATCTCGTTACCGGGGATCTGACGGCTTGAAAACAGCACCACATCGCCCGCCTCCAGCGCGATCTGGTGCGTGTCTTCGGCAATCCGCGAAAGCGCGGCACGCGGCTCGCCCTGCCCGCCGGTTGCCACGATCAGCACCTCGCCGCGGGGCAGGTTCATCGCCGTATCGAAATCGACCAGATCCGGCAGATCCTTGAGATAACCGCTAGCCTCGGCCGTGCGAATAATCCGGTCCAGCGACCGGCCGGCAACGCACAGGCGGCGGTTGGTGGCCTGGGCCACCTCACCCAAAGTCTGAAGTCTGGCAACATTGGAGGCGAAGGTGGTCACCAGCACCCGCTTGCCGTGATGTCGGGCCACTTCCTCCAGCAAGGCGCGACGCACTTTGCCCTCCGACCCTGAAGGGTTGGGATTGAACACATTGGTGGAGTCGCATACCAGAGCGAGCACGCCCTCATCACCTATCGCGCGAAGCTCGGCTTCGGTCGCCGGAACGCCGACCAGCGGCTCGTCATCCAGCTTCCAGTCCCCGGTATGGAAAATCCGCCCATAGGGGGTTTCGATCACCAGAGCGTTGCCCTCGGCAATCGAGTGGGCCAGCGGAACATAACGAATGCCGAAGGGGCCCAGTTGGAACGGCTCAAGGTGATTGATAACCTTAAGCTCTACCTCATTCGAAAGACCGGCTTCCTGCAACTTGTCCGCAACGAGGCGGGCCGTGAACGGCGTGGCGTAAAGCGGTACGCCCAGTTCCTCGGCAAAATAGGGGACCGCGCCGATGTGATCCTCGTGCGCGTGGGTCAGGACGATCCCGACCAGGTCCTGCTTGCGCTCCTCAATGAATTCAAGATCGGCAAAGACCAGTTCGGTCCCCGGGTATTGATTGGCGCCAAAGGTCATGCCCAGGTCAACCATCAGCCATTTGCCGTCAGCCCCATAGAGGTTGACGTTCATGCCGATTTCGCCCGATCCGCCGAGCGCGCAAAACAGCAGTTCCTTGCCGGGCTTCACTTGGCTTTCTCGGCCAGGATGGCCATGCCTTCCAGCGTGAGGTCAGCATCCACCGCATCAAAGATGTCGGTGTGCTTGTCGAAAAGGATCGCCAGGCCGCCCGTGGCAATGACCTTGGCCGGGCGGCCGATTTCGGCGCGCATGCGGGCGATCAGACCTTCCATCATGGCAACATAACCCCAGAACACGCCGATCAGCATCTGATCTTCGGTATTCCGCCCGATCACGCTGTCGCTGTCAGGGCTGCGGATGGCGATCCGCGGCAGCTTGGCCGTGTTGCCGACCAGGGCATCAAGCGAGAGATTGATCCCCGGCGCGATGATCCCGCCCTTGTAAGCGCCATTGAAATCGATGGCATCAAAGGTCGTGGCGGTGCCAAAATCGACCACGATCAGGTCACCCGCGTACTTCGCGTGGGCTCCGATGGCATTGACTGCACGATCGGCCCCCAGTGAACGCGGTTCGTCAACGTCGATCTCCATCCCGTAATCGACCGGCGCGATCCCGGCGACCAGCGCCTTTACCCCGAAATACTTGTCCGCCAGCACCTCAAGGTTGTGCAAGGCGCGCGGTACGACAGTGGAGACGATGATCTTCTTGATCGCGCTCCGCTCCAGCCCTTCAATCTGGAGCAGCTGCATCAGCCACACGGCATATTCATCGCCAGTCCGGCGCGGATCGGTGGCAATGCGCCAGCGCGCCTTGATCGTGCGGCCTTCGAACAAGGCGAAAACAACGTTGGTATTGCCGACATCGATCGCGAGCAGCATGGCCTAGCTCCCGTTGGAAAGGTTGATTT
>CAWUNP010000274.1:0-2995 GCA_963923805.1 uncultured Novosphingobium sp.
AAGCACGATAAGCCCATGCAAACCGTATCGCTTTCGCGCCGCCGGGCCCTGGGCCTGCTGGGCGCCTCCGCCGCCGCAACCGCCCTTCCCGCCTGCGCCAACCGCGTCGCCACAGCGGCCACCACACCCAACAGCGCCGCAGCCCTGCTCGAATCGCTGGCCTGGGACCTGATCGAACAGAGCCCGGAAGCGGCCACTTCGCTGGGAATTGATACGGGTGAACACGCCCATCTGCGCGCCAGGCTGGGCGATCGCTCTGCGGCCGGACAGAGTGCCCTGGCGCAAGTGCTGAAGCGGGGCCTGGCCCGGGCCGAGGCCTTCAACCCCGAAACGCTCGATCCCGATACCCGGACCAGTCTTGCCGTTGTCCGCTCGGCCTTCCGCAGTTCGCTCAAGGGACTGGCCCTGCCCTATGGCGATGTTGCCGTGGGCGGCTGGCGCAACACCCCCTATGTCGTGATCCAGAATGTCGGCGGCTATCTGGATGTGCCCCGCTTCCTCGATAGCGATCACCCGGTGCGCAATTCGGCCGATGCCGAGGCCTATCTTGCCCGGCTTGGCGCCTTCCCGAACCTGCTTGCCGGTGAGCTTGACCGGATCCAGAAGGCTCGTGCCATGGGCGTGGTGCCGCCCTCCTTCCTGCTCGACAAGGCGATCCGGCAGATGGAAACCCAGCTGGCCAGCCTGCGCGATGGTGGCGATCTGACCCGTTCACTGGCGCGTCGCACCGCCACGATTCCCGGCAATTGGGCAGAACGGGCCAAGGCCATGGCGACCGGTCCGGTCGCCGCGGCGCTTGAACAGCAACTGGCCGAACTCAAGCTGCAGCGCGGCATGGCAACCAGCGATGCCGGCCTGTGGGCCCGCCCGCACGGCGATGAATGGTATGCCTGGGGCCTGTCCGCCAGCACCACCACCAGCCGCACGCCCGACGAGGTTCACCAGATCGGTCTGGAACAATTGGCCATGCTCCACGGCCGGATGGACCCGATCCTGCGATCGCTGGGCTATACCAACGGCACGGTTGGCGAACGGATGACCGCGCTGGGCAAGGACCCACGTTTTACCTTCAGCAACGATGACAAAGGCCGGGCCGAGATCATCGCCCTGATGCAGTCCAAGGTCGATTACATGCGCGCCCAGGCGCCCCGCGCATTTGGCCATCCGGTGAGGGGCAACCTTGAAATCCGCCGCCTGCCTCCGGCCGAGGAAGCCGGTGCACCCGGTGCCTATGGCGGAGCAGGCTCGATTGACGGATCGATCCCCGGCAAGATCTGGATCAACCTGAGCACGACCGAACTGCACAGCCGTTACAGCCTGCCGACCCTGGCCTTCCACGAGGGTATCTTCGGCCATGTCTGGCAGGGCGAATATGCCAACCGCCTGCCTTTGATCCGGACCCTATTGGCCTTCAATGCCTATTCCGAAGGCTGGGCGCTTTATGCCGAAACCCTGGGCGATGAACTGGGGGCCTATGAAGGCGATCCGGTGGGCCAGCTGGGCTATCTTCAGTCGATCGCCTTCCGCGCCTGCCGCCTGGTTGTCGATACCGGCCTCCATGCCAAGCGCTGGACGCGGGAACAGGCGATCGACTGGTTCGCCAACACCAATGGCTCGGGCCGCGCCGAAGTTTCGAACGAGGTTGATCGCTATTGTTCGTGGCCAGGCCAGGCCTGTGGCTACAAGATCGGCCATAGCGAGATCCTCAACCAGCGCGAACGGGCCAAGGCCGCCCTGGGCGCGAAGTATGATCTGCGCGATTACAACGATGCCGTGGTCGGCGGGGGCAACGTCCCGCTCGACGTGCTGGCCCAGAACGTCGATCGCTATATCGCCCGCACCAAAGGCTGATGGTTAGAGCGCGTTGAGGTCTGGCTCAACCCAGCTGCGCCGCGCGCTGACCGAAAACAGCAATGCGTGGCTATAGAACTGTAGCGGCCAGCTTCGTTCACCAACGGGGCTGGCCAGCAGGGCATTGACGCGGCCCAGCAGATCATCGCCCGCGTGCTCGGCCAGAAAGCGCCGGACACCGCGGATATAGAGCTGGGTCAGCGTTTCGTGATAGCCTTGGCTATCGTCATTCACCCCGCCCACACTCTCGTTAAAGCGGCGAATGATTGCGGGCAGATCGCGTTCCGGCGTGATGTCGGGCCGTTCGGTGATCAGCCACAGACAAGCGGCGAGGTGCGCTTCGTGCGTCCAGTCTGCGCGCGGGAGCGAACAATCAAGCAAAGCCTGACCGATGCGCCGCACATCCTGAGCAGCGGCAAACAGGCGAACGGGGTATGCAGGCATCGGGAACTCCGGGTCTCTTCACGAGGCCCGGAGCTTCCGGGCCGGATCAGGCGGCGGTCGGAGCCGCCTGGCGCACGCTTTCATCAACATGATCGGCAAATTGCGCGAAATTGTCGATAAATTTGCGGACCAGTTCCTGCGCCGTCTTGTCGTACTCGGCACTGTCAGCCCAAGCGCCGCGCGGATCGAGCAGCTTGCTGTCAACACCGGGAACGGCAACCGGCACTTCGAACCCGAAGTTCGGATCCCGCTTGAATTCGGCATTGTTCAGGCTGCCGTCCAGCGCCGCGTTAAGCAGCGCACGCGTCGCCTTGATCGGCATGCGCTTGATGCCCGGATCGGTCGCCCGGCCGCCGGACCAGCCGGTGTTGACCAGCCAGCACTGCGCCCCGCCATCGGCGATCCGCTTCTTCAGCAGGTTGCCATAGACGCTGGGGTGACGCGGCATGAAGGCGGCACCGAAGCAGGTGCTGAACGTGGCCTGCGGTTCGGTCACGCCGATTTCCGTGCCAGCCACCTTGGCCGTGTAGCCCGAGAGGAAGTGATACATCGCCTGTTCGGGCGTCAGCCGCGCGATCGGCGGCAGGACGCCGAAGGCATCGGCGGTCAGGAAGATGATGTTCGACGGCGGCGGGCCAAGGTTCTTTTCGCTCGTGTTCGGGATGAACTCGATCGGATAGGCCCCGCGGGTGTTCTCGGT
>CAWUNP010000275.1:0-2991 GCA_963923805.1 uncultured Novosphingobium sp.
GGCAATATCGCTGCCCTGCACCGAATAACCCAGGTTATGCATCACTTCGGCAATGCCCGACATACCGATCCCGCCGATGCCGACGAAGTGGATCGTGCCAATGTCTGTGCCAACGCCCTTCATTTTTCCGTCTTTCCTAACCGGCCGCAGCCGCGCCACCGATGGCGGCATTCGCGCCTGACGATTCCGCCACGCGGATCACATCCATCAGCGGCGCGCCGCCAAAGCCTTCAACCAGGTCCGCCAGATCCTGCGTCGCCTTGGGATAGCCACAGTTCCAGGCCGCGTGCGCCGCATTGGCCAGCGTTTCGGGGCTCTGGGCAATGGCGAGGATCTGCTTGGCGACCTCAGCCGCGGTAAACTTCTCCTGCCGGATCATCCGCGCCCCGCCCGCGGCGCAGATTTCCCGCGTATTGGCAGCCTGGTGATCGTCAGTCGCGATCGGCAGGGGTACCAGAATTGCCGGGCGGCCAACCGCGGTCAGCTCGGCAATGGTCGAAGCCCCGGCCCGGCCAATGAACAGGTGCGTATCGGCCAGCCGCTCGGCCATGTTCTCGAAATAGGTACCGAGTTCGGCCGGAATGTCATGCCCGGCATAACGCGCCCGGACCGCTTCGATATCCTCTGGCCGGCACTGCTGCGTCACCTGCAGCCGCGTGCGCAGGGCCGTGGGCAGCATGGCCAGGGCATCGGGCACAACCTGCGAAAGCACGCTGGCGCCCTGACTGCCGCCGGTCACCAGCACGCGCAGCAAACCATCCTCCGTGAAAGGCGGGAACGGCTCATTGCGCAAGGTCAGCACTTCGGGCCGAACCGGGTTGCCGACCAGATGGGTCTTGAGTGCAAACTTCGGCTTGAGCCGATCAACCTGCTGACACGAGGTTGCGATGGCATCGACCCGATTGGCCAGCAAGCGGTTGACCCGGCCCAGCACGGCGTTCTGTTCATGGATCACGCTTGGCACGCCGGTTGCCGTGGCCGCCCACAATGTCGGGAACGCGGGATAACCGCCGAAACCTACCACGCAGGATGGCTGGAAGCTCTCGAACAGGCGCTCGGCCATGCGCTTGCCTTCCAGGATCGCGCCCAGGCCCTTGGGCCAATGCAGCGGGTTCTTGCCGATCCGCCCGGCCGGCAGCACATGGGCCACCAGACTGGCCGGCTTGCCCGGCAGCTTGGCCCCGCGCGTGTCGGTCACCAGTGCGACATGATGTCCGCGCCGCTCAAGCTCTACCGCCAGGGCAAAGGCCGGGATCAGATGCCCGCCGGTGCCGCCGGCGGCCAGCACATAATGGCGTGTCACACCGCTCATCGCAGCAGGTCTCCCAGATTATCGATCTTGAACTGCTCGCGCTCGATAAACGGATTGCGGCGGGTGATGGCCAGCAACAGCCCCACGCCAAGGCACAGCGCAATGGTCGATGAACCGCCATAGGAAATCAGCGGCAAGGTCATCCCCTTGGACGGGAACAGCTGCAGGTTGACCAGGATGTTGATGAAGGCCTGCCCGCCCAGCTGGGCAGTGAGACCGGCCGCGGCAAGCGTGGTGAACAGGTCTTCCTCCTTCAGCAGCCGCAACAGCACGCGCAGCACGATCGCGACATAAAGCATCACGATGACCATGCACATGATCAGCCCGAACTCTTCCCCGATCACGGAGAAGATATAGTCGGTATGCGCCTCAGGCAGCGCCATCTTGCGCTTGCCCAGCCAGATGCCCGTGCCGGTCCAGCCACCGGACAGCAGCGTGCGGCTGGCCAGATCGACCTGGTCAAAAGCCGTGCCACCAACCAGGAAGGCATCGATCCGGTTGCGGCCATTTTCGTAGAACATATAGGCCAGGGTCACCGCACCAAGGCCGGCGGCGATCACCACGCCGATGAGCTGGACCGAAATCCCGGCCAGCAGCGCCAGCACGAACCACACCCCGGCAAACAGGATCGCCGAGCCGAGATCCGGTTGCAGCATGAGCAGCCCGACAACCAGCAGCATCACCGCGGCGCTCAACCGCAGGACCGGCAGCTTGGGATCGCGGGCGCGCCACGACAGGATCCAGGCCAGGCAAATCGCAAAGGCCGGTTTCAGGAATTCCGACGGCTGCAGCGAGAAGCCAAGGTTCAGCCACCGCTTTGCCCCGTTCACCGTCGAACCGACGATCGGCACCAGAAACAGCCCAAGCAGCATGGCCGCCCCCAGCACGATGCCGAAGCGCCGCGCCGTGTCCTTGGGCAGCAACGCAGCGCCAAGCATGGCGAGCAGACCGACCAACTGCCAGCGCAGGTGCAGGTAGAAAAAGTGCAGATCATCCAGCTTGACGCGCGCGGTTGAGAGCCGCTGCGCACTGGCCGGAGAGCCCGCCGCGACCGCCAGTGTTCCCAGCGCCATCAGCAACAGGACCAGCCCCAGCATGACGCGGTCAATCTCGCGCCACCAGATCGCCAGCTCGCTGCGGCGGTTGCGTTGGCGCGGCAGGCCGGCCTGCGGGGCCTGCCCGGCACGGGGAACGAAGGGCGGATGGGTCGCCATCAGGCCGATCCTTCCGCAAGACTGGCCGCCGGATCACCCGTCAGCGCCTGCACAATCTGGCGGAAGCTGTCGCCACGGGCTTCATAATCGCGAAACTGGTCAAAGCTGGCGCAGGCCGGTGAAAGCAGGATCACATCGCCCGGCTTGGCCGCTGCCATCGCCTGCTGGATCGCGTCGCACATCATCTCGCTGCGAACGACCGGCATATGGGGCGCCAGCAGTTCGGCGAACCGCGGCCCGGCCTCGCCAATGGTATAGGCCGCCGTAACATTGCCGAAGTGCGGCGCGCATTCATCCAGATCATCGCCCTTGGGCAAGCCGCCAACGATCCAGTGAACGCGCTTGGCCGGGGCCGGCGGGAAGGCCGCCAAGGCCGGGGCCGTCGAGGCCGGATTGGTGGCCTTGCTGTCATTGATGAAGAGCTGTCTCTTATACACATCTCCGAGCCCACGAGACCTCTCTACA